>CAYOCI010000055.1:0-27457 GCA_964402415.1 uncultured Clostridia bacterium | reverse complement strand
CCCAGGGCGTTGCCATGCTGGTCGACCTGCACGTCGCAGAGCCCCAGCGCCCGCAAGCGCTCCGCATAGTCTGCCGCACGCCTCGCCTCATCGAAGGTAGGCGCCGCGACCTGCACCATCTGCTTGTTGTCCTCGATGGCTTGGACGTGGTCCTGTTCAATGAAGGCTAACCCCGCGTGAACCTGATCGTTCTCTGCTAACCGTGTGAAGACGTCTCTGATCTTCTCGCTGATGTTGTACGATGACATTAGCAACACATCCTTCCTTATCGGTGCCGGGCACTCACTTTATTCGATTTTTGTCCTTCTCTGGCGATCTGTCCGGCTAAGCCCGGAACGCACCAGTCTCAACCAGCCGACGATGAGTCGCCTGTAGCTCCGGTCGCGGTTCGATGCTTCTACCCACAGCACGCTCGGACCATCCTCGGTGCCAGGCACTCCATTATTCACTACTCAGCCAGCCAAAGATCCAGTCGATATTCCACTGGAAGACGGGTCCGCCCCAGGCCTGAAACTCGGGCGAGAAGTCCCGGCGGGCGATAGCCCTTTCCCCTGCCGCGAGACGCTGCTTCGCTAGGCTCAAGAGCTCATTGAGGTAGCGGATCTGCAGGCGGATATCATCTTTGGTCGCCAGCGGTCCGTGGCCGGAGATATAGCAATCGGCATCGAGCTCTATCAAGCGTTCCCAGGCCTTGAGATACTCGAGAGGGTTGCCCGCGCCGATCCACGGCGGCTCGCTGGTAAAGATGAGATCCCCTGCCAGACAGACCTTGGCTGTGGGCAGGTAACCAAAAACATCCCCGGGGGAATGGGCGACACTCAGGGATGTCAGGCGCAGTTCGTCATGGGCACCGTGGATCGTTAGTTCATGCTCAAAAGTCAGTTCCGGATATCTGAGCTGCAGATCCGGGCGCAGAACATTCCTGAGGAACTTAAGCGAGTTCTTGTGGTTGGCCAGCTTCGCCAGATCCTGTTCCTCGCGAATGGCGCGTTCCAGATAGGCGATCACACTCGGGTCATGCGTCTGCATCGAGCCCAGCGCCTTGGCGGTATCGGTCAGCATCGCCTCCCTTACCCGCGCCGACGTGACGACGACGGTACGGCGATCAAAGACCTGGTTGCCAACGACATGGTCGAGGTGCATGTGGCTGTTGATCACATAAGCTGGATCCCTGCCGCATATCTGACGGATAGCGTCACGCAGCTCGACCGCGGCGTCCAGGCTTAGGAACGTGTCATAGACCACCACCTGTTCCCCCATGTCGGCAAACGCGGCGTTGCTACCCGTATCGCTGCCTTCTTTCTCCAGCGCGGCATAGACCCCGGCTGCCACCTGCAACAGTCGGAAGTGATCTGTTTCTCGGATCTGTTGGTATTGGTGAACAGCCACCGGCAACACTCTCCTCTTGCTTCAATTACCATGTCGCCTACTATGTTTCGCCACAAGAGCGGCATCTGCCTGCTTTACCCAGCAGGTAGATACCGTCCAGCAGTAGCCCCTGAGCTTCCTAGTGCCTGGCACCGATAAGTTGAGCCGCAGAGGTTAACTCTGCGGCTCGGTGTGTCTGGTTTCAGTCTGACCAAAGGGGGATCCGGTAGCAGTGGTTCAGCGGGCCGCTGCCTTGTCCCAGGTCGAGGCCAGCCAGCAGGCAGCCGGTGATGTAATCCTTCGCCCGCGCGATGCTCCCCGCCTTTGTGTGGCCCAGCGCCAGGTTGCAGGCGATGGCAGATGAGAGGGTGCAGCCCGTTCCATGGGTATTGGGGTTGTCGATCTTCGGTAGTTCGAACCAATGTGCCTTGCCATCTGCGTAGAGCAGATCATCGGCCCTATCGGCCAGGTGTCCACCCTTGATCAGCACACTGCCCCGGACGTTCACAGCGATGCTCTCAGCTGCGCGTAGCATATCGTCCTTGGTCGCGATGGCGAAACCGCACAGGCTCTCTGCCTCGGGGATATTGGGCGTAATCACAGATGCCAGCGGCAGCAGTCTTGTCTTAAGCGCATCCATGGCATCATCGCTGAGCAGCTTGCTGCCGCTGGTAGCGACCATCACCGGATCGACGACGACATTCTCTGCCTGGTACTGTTGCAGTTTAGCGGCGATCACCTCAATGATAGCAGCATTGGAGACCATACCAATCTTGACCGCATCGGGCCTGATATCGGTAAAGATGCAATCGATCTGCTGGCCAACAAACTCGGGTGTTGCTTCCATAACCCCATAGACACCGGTGGTGTTCTGAGCAGTTAGGGCCGTGATGGCGCTCATGGCGTACATCCCGTGCGCAGTGATCGTCTTGACATCGGCTTGGATACCCGCGCCGCCGCTGCAATCCGAACCGGCTATGGTTAAGATCTTCTTCATACTGATCATCTCCTGTTCTGTTCGACGATCTCCTGAGCCAATCCGCGCAGCTCTCTGGTCGCAGCCGCGATATCCTGCTGGGCAAAGATGGCGGAGACGACGGCCACGCCATCAATACCGGTTCCCTTAAGCTGCAAGATATTGCCCCTGCCGACGCCACCAATGGCAACCACGGGGATCGCGACCGCCGCACAGATCTCGGCCAGGGTGGCAAGGGTGACCACGTCGGCATCACGCTTCGTGGCGGTGGGGAAAACGGTACCCACCCCCAGGTAGTCAGCCCCCCGTTCTTGAGCCAGGGTTGCCTGCTCGACCGTGAGCACGGAGACGCCGAGGATCTTACCCTCGCCGATACGGGCGCGGACATCATCCGCCGCCATATCGCTCTGACCGACGTGGACCCCATCGGCATCGCAGGCGATGGCCACATCAACGTTGTCGTTGATGACAAAGGGGATTCGGTAGCAGTCGGTGATCTGCTTGATCTCTCTGGCTTCATGAAGGAAGGCCTCAAAGCTAAGCTCTTTCTCCCGCAGCTGAACAAAGGTAACCCCCGCTTGAATTGACTCCTTCACGCAGGCCGAGAGGGTTCTCTCCCCCAGCCAGGCACGGTCGGTGACGGCATAGAGCAGCAGTGACGCGCTATCGGCTTTCAACCTTCATGCCCCCATTCAGCAGCTCTGGGTTCATCTTGCTCATGAAGTCGATTAGGTAGGAGCGGAAGGCGGACGTGCCACCGTCGCCTTCGGCCAACTTGGCGTAGGCCAGCTCGCCGCACAGCCCCATGGCGGAGACTGCCGCTGCGGTGGCATCAAGTAGAGCTCCGGGATTCGCAGCACAGAAAGCGGCGATCACAGTGGTGAGCATACAGCCAGTCCCGGTTATCTTCGACATGAGAGGGTGACCATTGCGAATGATATAGACGCGCTGACTGTCAGCGACAATATCGATGGCACCGGTGATGGCGATCACCGCCCCCGTCCTGGCGGCTAGTCCCTTGGCAAACGCGATCGCTTCGTCAAGGTTCTCCTCGGTCACGGCGTCGCTGACATCGGCATCGACCCCTTTGGTGGTGCCGCTACCTTGGGCGACGGTCTTGATCTCGGAGATATTTCCCCGGATCACTGAGAAGCGCACCTTGCGCAGGAGCTCAAGAGTGGTGGATGTGCGCAGTGTCGAGGCGCCTGCCCCCACCGGGTCCAGCACGACCACATGGGAGAGCTCATTGGCCTTCCTACCCGCTTTGATCATGGCCTTGATGGTTCTCTCGTTGAGCGTGCCGATATTGATCACCAGGGCATTGCAGATGCTGGTGATCTCCTCCACCTCGCCCAGGTCATCAGCCATGATCGGTGACGCTCCGCAGGCCAAGAGGATATTGGCACAATCGTTGACAGTGACGTAGTTGGTAATGGAGTGGACCAACGGGGCCTTGCTGCCCACGTTACCTAGGATCTGTTTGAACATGTTTTCTCCCTCCGTTTACGATAATGGACAAACCAGATACAATCACCATCACCGGGAAGGTGCTGCCGACGACTGTGTCGATGGAGAGGAACCAGCGGTAAAAGGCGAAGCCAATGCCCCAGAGGATGAGGTTGGTTGTGTTCAGGAGCGTCTCGGGGTCCTTTCGCTCAAGGACAAAAAAGTCGGTAAGCACGATTGCCACCATGGGGGCAAAGACCGACCCGATCAGATATAGGAAGCTCTCAAACTGTTCGATGGGGGTATAGATCGCGAGTAGTGTGCCGATGACGCAGGCTACAATGCCAACCCACTTCTCGCTAACCCTGCCCGTAATGCTCATGAAGCTGACCCCCGCCGAGTACGCGTCGAGAAAGGTCGTTGTGACGGTTGATGCGATGATAACAAAGATACCGACCGCTCCTAGGCCAGCGTTCAGCATGATCAGCGCGATATCAGACTCACCCAGAAAGATGACCGATCCTAGACCAATGATATACATCCAGCAGCTGCCAAAGAAATAGCTCACCGAACTCGCAAAGGTGGCTGCTTGGGGCCGCCTGGCCTTGCGTGTGTAATCCGAGATCAAGGGAAGCCACGACAGGGGCATGGCCACAGACAGCTCCACCGCTGCGCCAAAGCTCATCATCTCCCCGGACACCGTCCCCACCGCTCTGCCTCCAAACACAACCAGACTGAGAACTATCGTTAGGATGAACAGCCCACCCACCGCGAACACGTTGATCTTATCGAGATGCTTGATATCCGCCAGTAGCCAGACGATGATCAGCAAGCCGATCACCATGCACCATAGAGCTTCACCCTGAGTCTGTAGAGCGGGATTGGCGATCACCCCTGTTGCTCGAGCTCCTCCGATGATCATCACAGCGGTCCAGCCCAACAGCTGAAGAACATTGAGAGCAGCAAAGAGCATGGATCCCCGCGTGCCAAAGGAGCTAGCTACGGTTTCCATGGCGCTCTTGCCGGTCTTGGCACCGATCAGACCAGCAAGATGCAGGAGAGTGCAGCCGATGAGGTGGCCAATGATGATGGCCGTTACCCCCTTGGCGAAGCCAAGCGGGGCCAAAAGCGTTCCAGTCATGATCTCCGCGATCGAGACTGCCGCACCAAACCAGATCATCCCGTTACTCAGAACCGACGTCTTCACATTCTCCATCACTCGGTCACTCCTTTACAGAATAAAAGCGGGAGATGCAAACGCATCTCCCACCAAATCATCATGGTCTGATGATCGTTCCCTACGTTGGCATTATCCAAATCAGGTACAAGGGTCGAAGTTCGATTACTTCCTCTCAGCCTGCTCACAAGCTCCCCTACATATTCAGTTCAGTGTCATCTTAGCACTTAGGCTAGGTCATGTCAATGCAAGCTACTTCACCGCTAAGCCCAGGACCTTCTCTTTGAACTTCGCCAGCGACCCTGTCCCCCAGCCCACTGTCTGATCGACCAGTCTGCCCCGCTCGTCAAAATAACAGCTAGTCGGGATGCCGTCGACACCATAGGCCATGAAGATCTGGCCCATGGGATCGCGCATGATACTGGCGGCCAGCTTCTTCTCGCCGAAGAAGGCTTTAAGTTCCTTTTCACTATCCGCGGAGATGATATAGAGATCTACACCCTGCTCACGAAGAGCAAGTAGTTCTGGCTGCAACTGCAGCACCTCATTGACGCAAGGGCCTCAGCCGGTGGAGAAAAAGAGCAGGGCCGCCACACGCCCGGTCGAGGCGGTCGGAAAGCTGATCTCCTTGCCACTGAAAAGCTCAGTGCGCGTGAAGGCCAGAGGGTCTTTGGCTGGCGTAGTCTGCGCCGGTGCTTGCGCTCCGGGCGCCGTTGGAGCAGGGGCGGTACTGGGAGCCTGCGGACCAAGCGGCAGCTGGCATCCGGTCAAAAGTATCGCCATCAGCGCGGCCAATGGCATCAGGCGGTGGCAGGCATGTTTCAGCATAAGGTAGACCTCCTTTTGAGAGCCCAGTGAGGAGTCCAGGAGTCCACAAGTTCGCAGGTCCACGAGACCACAAGTGAGGTCATCACCTAAGATTAGCGTCTGTTGGTAAAGGCGCCGGATGATGCGTTGGGGTAAGTGCTTCGAGGTAACCCCTTGCCCGGGATGCCGAAGCGTAGCGCCTGGGTAGGGCAAACCTTGGTGCACTCCAGACAACGCACACAGCGGCTGGAGTTCGGTTCCACAAACGGCTCCAGGTCGACTGGGCAGCGTCGAGCGCAAGCGCGGCAGCTGGTGCAGCGGCCCGCGTCACACCGTAACCGCAGCAGACTAACGCGGTTGAACAAGCCGTAGAACGCCCCTAAAGGGCAGAAAGTCCGGCAGAAAGGCCGCCAGATCAGGATCGAGGCTATGAGCACCACGGCCAGGACAAATGCCTTCCACCCAAAGAGTGGGCCGATCAGCGCGGCCAACTCGGGCCTGCGGCTGACCAGGGGTAGCCCCGCCTCCAAGGTGCCCGCCGGGCAGATGTACTTACAGAAGTATGGTTCGGCCAGCCCGACGGCGCTGCGCCAGTAGAACGGCAGGAGTACGGTGAGAACCAGCACCGGATAGCGCATCGCTTCGATGAACTTGGGAAGTCGAACATGCCAGCGCCGTGGGCGAAGACGATGCAGCAGTTCCTGGATCAGGCCAAAGGGACAGAGCCAGCCGCAGACGAGGCGCCCCGCCACCGCCCCAGCTGCGGTCAAGAAGCCGATGATGTAAAGGGAGACCGTGCGGCTCATCCCTGCTGCCACCGATTGAAAAGCCCCTACAGGGCAAGCCCCTATGGCCGCCGGGCAGGAGTAACAGTTCAGAAACGGGACGCAGACAGACTTCGAGGGGCCTTGGACGATCCGGCCAGAGGTGAAGTTGGTGAGCTTGGGGTTGGCAAGCAGTAACGCGAGCCACTGGACGCCCCGACGGATGGGCAACGTCCCTCCCGGAGTAACGCCTCGAGTGCCCATTAGCCGATCCCCATGCACTGCAGACAGAGCGTGATCGCCTTCTGCAGCACCTTCCCTGCCTCGCCTTGGGCCAGGCCGAGTAGCATGACCGAGAGGCCCGTCGCGATCAAGATGAGACTGAACCATGCATTTCGCAAGAACTTCACCCACCTTGCCTAACCCGAATTATCGAACGGACCTTGAACACGGCTCCGCTTCATCTCTATGCCGACGGTCAGGATGGAATGCGTGATCTACTGGGCTGTACCGGGCCAGCAGAGCCGTACGAGTCCGACTGTGGTGGCGATTCCCCCGAGTAGGCTGTAGTTCAGACGGAACCCGTTCATCACAGCCTCATACTGGTTGGTGCTAGAATGACCATTCATCCGATGGATGAGCCATTGATCGGCTGACTTGGCCGCCCAGATAGGAGACCTGAGGAGCGTCCACAGCCCAATTACGACCAGACAGATTGCTACAACTGAGATCGTCTTCCTATTCATATAACCCAACCTTTCATCTCCGACCACATTGCCACCTACTGGTAGTTCTCCCCGCTAGGGCCAAACCCCTTTCTCAAACCCGCTCATCCATAGACAGCAAGGCCACACCACTGCGTCGTGTCGCATATGGTGCGGCCTTGTCACTCCTAGATATCCGTCTACTCATCCCCTGCACTGGCAGGTTGCAACTGCGCTGCGGCAGCATGGCTCTCCCCCTCATGACCGGCGTCGCCGTGCCAGAGCAAACGCATCTCATCGCAGCGTTCGAGCAGCTCATCCAGCTTGCCCTCATCGGCGACCTCACCATCTTTGAGGACGATGATATGGTCAGCGCGCCGCAGCGCCGAACGGCGATGGGAGACAACCAGGCAGGTGGCGTTACGCTTGGCGAAGACCCGCTCCCACATCAGGCGCTCGGTCTCCACGTCGAGGGCTGAGGAGAGGTCATCAAAGACCATTAGGTCAGCGCCGCGGGCAAACATCCTGGCCGCAGCGACACGCTGCACCTGCCCGCCGCTGAGCTTGACACCACGGCTGCCCACCATCGTCATAAGCCCTTGTTCGAGACTCTCGAGATCGGGCTCCATTACGGCGGTGTGGATGGCATCGCTCAGATCCACCCTCGCCTGCGGTTGGCCAAGCAGGACGTTGCCCTCCACGCTATCGCTGAAGAGGACCGGTATCTGCGAGGTAAAGGCGGCCCGCGGCGGGATCAGGAACTCGGCGGGGTCAGCGACCACATGGCCATTCCAACTGATGGTACCGCCATCACGGGTCACCAGACCCAAGATGGCACGGAGCAGGGTAGTCTTGCCCGAACCGATACGCCCGGTGACCACCACGAACTCTCCCTGTCCGACTGTCAGGTTGACCCCCTTGATCCCTTTGTCGCTGCCGGGATAGAAGAATGACAGGTCGGTGATCTTAAGCTTCCGGAGTTGATCGTTATGTGCGGCAGTGGGGGTCACATCGGGGAGTTCACCCTCGAGATGGAGCGGGCTATGCTCCACCAAGCGGCTGTGCGTTTCACCTGGCAGGAGCTCCATCATCCGGTCAAAGGCGACCGTGGTCTGCTTAAGGTGCGCCATGAAGTAGCCGCAGAACTCACTAAAGCCGGTGACAAAGTCGAGGTAATAGACGAACAGGGCGAAGTCACCGACCGAGAAGGTGCCCGCTTGGATCGCATTGCTCGCTAGGATCAGGATCATCCCTGTCCCTAATGAGACCGTGTTGCTACTGACAGCGTCCAGCATCAAGCTGAAGGCCCGATCCTTGAGGATTAGCTGCCGACGCCTGTCGTTCAGTCGTTTGAGATGGTCGACGGTGCGCTCCTCGGCGCGTGCCACCTGTACCGCCTGCACGGCGCCGAAAACCTCGCCGATGAAACCGGTAACCTCGGTGGTCGCCTCGCGACTGGCCTGACGGTAGGCCTCGATCTTCTGCGTAGCCTTCTGAAAGATCACCATCACAGCGACCAAGGGCAGGAAGACGAACAGGGTAATGGTCGGGTTGATACTGACCAGCACCACCACGGCGGTACTGGCGAAGACGATCTCCCCGATCATGTCGACCGTCCAGCTGATGATATCCTCGACCTGCTCCGCATCCTCGCGGAAGTAGCTGACCGCTTCTCCGGGCGAACATGGCAGGGCTTTGGCTCCCGGGCGCCTGAGGATCCCCTGCAACAGGTTATGACGCAAGAGCGCGCTCATGGTGAAGCGGTGCCGCGAGTCGGTCAGCGATCCCATGGCAATGGTGATGATCCTGCCGAGGGCAACGGCGACCAGCATGGCAACGATCGTCCAGAAGTTGAAGCCCGCACCCTCAGTGGTCAGGGTGTTGAAGTAGTAGCGGGTGATCAGTCCAGGCAGGACGGGGAAGGTGTGAATGGCGGTCCAGAAGATGGCGTTGGCGAGGTACAACCACGGTCGATACGCCAACATCCGCCCGATCAACTTAAGGGTTCTCATGCTAACAACTCCTTCAGGCCGGTCTGAAGCAGGGTGGAGAAGCGCGAACTGGGCTGTGCGAGCAACTCCAAGCGCTGGCCATGCTCCACGATCCGCCCTTGGTCAAGGATCAGAATGTCATCGGCCCGGGTCACGGTGTCGAGGCGGTGAGCGATGATCACCCCGGTCCGGTTAGTGAGCAGCTTGGTAATGGCGGTCTCGATCAGTTGCTCGGTCACCGGATCAAGCCGGGATGAGGCCTCATCGAGGATAACCACCGCCGGGTCGGCAAGGAAGCAGCGGGCAAAGGCCAGAAGCTGAGCCTCGCCTGCGGAGAAGCTGGCACCCCCAGCGCTCAGGATTGTGTCGAGACCCTGCGGTAGGGAGCCATACCAGGCCCCGAGGCCCAGGTCCTGCAGCACGGCGATGATCCTCTCGTCGGGGATGCTCCGGTCAAAGAAGGTGACATTGTCGCGCACCGAAGCCTGGAAGAGCTGGACATCCTGGGTGACCAGAGTCACCTTCTTGCGCAGATGCTCCAGCTTGGTCTCCTTGGCATCCATCCCCCCCAAGATCAGCTGGCCGTTGGTGGGATCGTAAAGCCTGAGCAGCAGGCGGGCCAAGGTGGTCTTGCCACTGCCGGTGCGCCCGAGGAGCCCCAGCACCTTGCCGGGCTGCAGGGCAAAGGAGAGATCTTTCAGCACGGTATCATCGGCCTCATAAGCAAAGGTGAGGTCGCGGAACTCAATGCCGAGCGGGCCGGCGGGCAACTCAGCGCCTGGCCCGTCTTGGACTTTGGACACGGTCTTCATCAACCCGCTCAGGCGGGTGATGCTGGCGCTAGCCCGCTGTAGCTCCTGCAGCTGAGTGCGGATCTGCTCGATCGGGCGGCGCAGCAGCTCGGTATAGTTGACGATCAGGTAGACGGTGCCGACGGTGATGATCCCGCGCTGCCAGAGGTAAGCACCAAGCCCGAAGGCGGTGGCGTTGCCTAGGGTAAAGGTGATGATCGTGGCGCTCCAGACGGTGGTGCTGGCCAGGTAAGCCTTGCGCCTGGTCGGCAACCATTCGCGCATCTGCCGATAGAAACGATGCATCACATAGCCCACGGCTCCGTTGGCGCGGATATCCTCGGTTCCGGCGAGATGTTCGCCTAAGAAGCCGAAGAAGATGCCGCTGTTCTGACGGTCGGCGGTCCAGAAGGGCACTGCGATGTCTCTGAGGTAGGTTAGTACCACCAGCGAGATCAGCGCGAAGGCGGTCATCGCCAGACCCACGCGATAGTCTTCACGGAAGAGCAGGACGATCACACCGGCGAGTAGCAGCACGTTGGCGAGGATCCCGACCACCATCTGTGAGAAGAAGTTCGACAGCTTGGTGATATCGCCATCGATCCGTTCGATCATCTCGCCGGGGGTGTGTGCCTTGTGAAAGGACATGTCGAGACTGAGGCAGTGGGTCGCGAGGTCGTTGCGCAGCAGGTTAGTGGCGGTCCAGCCCACGTCTTCACTGACATAGCGCGAGTAGGCGGTGACAGCCTGGGAGATAACGGCGACCACCATAAACAGCAGCGCGGTCGCACCGAGGTTAGCCCCGGTCCGGCTGCCTGAGGCCGTGTCGATGAAGATGCGCAGGATCTGCGGTTTGGCCAGCTGCAGTCCCAATCCTGCGCAGATGAGTGCGACCAGCAAAGCCGCGCGACGCCATTGTGGGCGCAGGTAGTTAGCCAAGAGGCTGATATATTCTCGTAAGGGTATCTTCATGGTTGATGCTCCAATCGTGAGGTTATCCCAAGGCAAGGGAAACATGGCAGACGCGGCTGACAGGCATCAGGGGCACAAAAAAGCCACGGGTTACCCGTGGCTTTCGCGCATATGAAAAGCCATGGGCAGATACCCATGGCCGTAGACCTGACTATCTAGCAGCAGTTCCGCTGCCCCTGTCAGAGCGCCTTGGGTAGAGATATGGGATGCTGTCGAGAGTGTAGATGCGTACGTTGATCATCGCCAAGGCCTCCTTTCAAGTAGTGCTATCACAAGACGGATTATATACCAGAAACTAGTGCGGTGGAAACCCCAACCAGTGAGTTGATACCAAATTGTAACAAACGCCAAGCTTCAGCTTCGTCGACGCCCTGAGCTCGACCGTCATGATTCGAGCGTGCGGACAACCTGATCGATGATATCCGTGATCCGCTCCTCCCGCCTCCGACCAGACCAACGAATGATCCCGGTTCCACATACAGAACCGGCTCTCGCCTCGCTAGCCGCGACCATCTTGGCGATGGCGTTAGTCCCTCCCATCCAGGTGAAGGGAAAGAACATCGTTACGTAGCAGAGGACCTTCTTCCCCTGCAGGGTCGGGACTTGACTGAGAAAGGCAGCCATGACGGGCGAGATGGTCGCGCCCCGGACCGGCGCACCGAGAATCACCGCATCATAGCCGCTGACGTCGGGGCAGGAGGTGAGCCGAAACTGGCGCGCATTGGGCTGCTCACCCCCAACCACTTCGAGACGATCGATCTTCACATCGTGGCCTGCCTTCACCAGGGACTCCCTGAGCCTTTGGCCGACTGAGTGCGTGTTCCCTGTATGGGAATGAACAACAATCCCGATCCTCACACTCTACACCTCGCCTTTCCATGGATCATCAATTGTGTAAGCCTATGTTCCATTATATTGAAGAGAGGGTGAAATTCCTTCCGGATGAATGATACTATTTGGCGCAAGCCTCGCGCTTATTGGGGAAAGAGCAAAAGCCACCGGCAAATCGCCGGTGGCTTTTGCTCCCTTCGCCGGTTTTCCTCTACCGACTGCGGGCTGCGGGCTGCGGACCCTTCGACGTTACCTATAGTAGGGGTAGGGGCTGGGCAACTGAACCTTAGCGGCGGTGACGATGATCTTCGCCAGTTCCGCACGGGTTACGGCTGTCTGCGGTTTGAACTCTCCGCCCTTGGTCAGGACCTTGAGCCCGACCAGCAGGCCGACTGCGTTGCGGTTGGCCTCGGTGATTATCGCCTGATCGGTGTAGCCGGAGTCGATGGTAGCTGCAAAACCGTCGATGAACCTGAAACCCATGGCACGGACGATGGCGAGAGCAACCTCTTCCTTGGTGACCGTGGTCGCGGGCTCAAACTTGCTGTCTGGTTGAGCAGGCTTGAAGATCCCCATCTGGATAGCGGCATTGATATAGGGGGCGTAGTCATTATCCATCGCAATGTCCGCATACGACGGCGCGGGCGGTAGACTGGATGATTGGGCTTCTTTCATCATGTAGTCATACATCATCCCACGGTTAAAGGCTGTCACCAGCGCCTTCGCCAGTTCGCCCTTTGAGACGTTGCCGCTCGGGTTGAACTTGCCGTCAGTGGTCTCGAAGATCCCCTGATTGACTGCGGTCTCAATCTCCTTCTTGGCCTCATGGTCGGCGATATCAGTGATCCCCTTGCGGAGCTCGGTGAGATCACGGCCATCATAGTCGAGAAGGTGACCGTTCTTGGCATCGATCATAGCTGAACCGCCATAGGTCATGTTGGACCGGTAGACCAGTTTGATCGATGGCTGGGCTGGTTCCTTTATTATCGGTTGGTTGGGGTAGATAGAGACATAGACCAGTTCCAACGGTGCTTCTTCTTGGAAGACTGCCAGTGCCTGATCCCGACTAATGAGATCTGTGGCTGCCGGGAGTTGACCATAGGTCCAGTTGCTGTACATGTTGCGCAGGTCACCGGAGTAGCGGTCAATCACAAGATTGACATAGTTGTTCGGATAGCGAATGCCATCCACGACGCGAACGAAGTTGAAATTGTACTCACGCTGAACATAATCTGGGGGCAGGAATTTATCAGTCACGGGGTTATCGAGCAACTGCACCTGGCCGGCCAGATCGGGACGGATCTTAATAAAGGCGTCAATGGCACGCTGGCGCGCGTCAGCCTCATCGATCGCTTTTTTGTCCTTGTAGGATTCATCCGGCTGCCAATCCTGACCGGAGTACAGCTCGATGATGATGCCGTGGGTGGCGTCGACACCGACGTTGGTATAGGAGCGTTTCTCCTCATTGTTCCAGGAGAAGTTCCAGACCACGATCTTCTCTTGGCTCTCAAACTTGCCACCAAAGCGTTCGTGGGAACTGATGCTGGCCGGCTGGTTCATGGTCTCGCCACCAAGGGCTCTACGAGCGAGATCCAGGGCCTCTTCTTGGGTCAGCGGTTTCTCGGGTTTCTCCACTGGTTTAGACGGCGCGGGGATCGGTACCGGTTTGTAGTCGCCGCTCCAATCGTTGCCGTTCCAGTCGATTACCTGACCCGTCGCCGCATCGACCATCAGGCCTTCCTGCATGGGGCGGTAGATAAGGCGAGCTTGGGCCCCCTTGATCTGATGATAGAAGTCCTGGTAGAGGAGCTCGGCACCGATCTTCTTGTTCCAAGCTTCCTGGGCCTTTTCTAGGCTGATGGTCTCGTTCTTGGCGGGAAACTCAAGCTTCGCTTCCCAGTTTAGGTTGAAGTGCTGTAGATCGCCGGTAACAGGGTCGATATTTATCCCCACCATGTCGTTGTAAAAAGGGATGCCATTGACGAGGCGGATCCATGAGTAATACACCTGGTCAGAGGTCTCGCGTCCTGTTTCCATTAGCTTAAGACTGGCGCGCCGCGCCTCGGGAACAAGCTTCTCCAGCCATTCCTGAGCCATGGGCCGGGCGCTCTCACGGTCGAACTTGGCTTCCTTGGGCTCATTGCCAAACTGGTCACTCCAGGAATAGGAGATGATCGATCCATCATTGGCATTGACCCCGATGCTGAGATAGAACTTGGCGGCAAGGTTGGGGTGCGTCTCGGGGTTCCAGTTGAAGTTCCAGGTGGCCATGCCGTTCTGCTCATTCTGCCAGAAGTTGACCATAGGTTTACCATAGCTCTCTGGCACAGCAAAGGTGGCAATAGCGATCTTCAGAGCCTCTTCCTCACTGATAGCGGTCTTTACGTTTTCAGCCTTAATGGATGCACTGGTTTTGGAGTCCATGGTGTAAGTGGCCGAGGTGGCGCTAATCCTGATATCGGAGCTGGGCTCGACAGCGTAGGCGACGGGACTGGCCAAAAGCGCCAGTGCGCAGGTGAGAGCTAGCGTTCTCTTCAAGTTCAAGAACCATACCTCCTTAAGTTTGGTGATCTTCTCGCCCTCTTTTCTGACGTGGACATTTGGATAGGAGTTCCACACTTTTGACCAGAGGAAGGGATTATTTTGGCAGATGGGGAACCCAGCAGTGGAATCACGGTCTTGACCGAAAACCGGAGTGCTGCTTGCAGAGGGAGGACAGAAGTGCATGAGGCATGCCGCTAACCTTATCTCTTTGAGTAGGATCGTCCTAGTGCTCACGCTGCTCCTCGTCTACCATTTCCGTTTCTGGTTTATCTTCCTATATCTGCTGGCAGGCTTTACTGACCTTCTCGACGGATATGTGGCGCGCCATACACACACTCAAACCACGTTGGGGGCGAAGCTGGACTCCCTTGCGGATCTAGTCTTGTTTGGCGTCGTCCTGATCGTGATGGTCCTGTGGCTGGGTGAGCAGGTTCTTGTATTCTTGCCGTGGGTCATCGTTGTCGCGCTGATACGTGCCGCCAATCTGATCATCGCCGCGCGCAAATACGGCAGATTTGCCATCTTGCACACCTGGGCCAACAAACTGACTGGGGCGCTACTCTTTCTCACCCCGCTGCTGTTCGTGCTCTGTCATCAGGTGGCTCTGCTCTGGATGTTGTGCGTGATCGCAGCCTTGTCTGCTGTGGAGGAAGGGATCATACATCTGGTTGCAGGGGAGTTGGATCTGAACAGACGCAGCCTGTTTGTTCGCTGAATCCGATGAGCCGCGATCTCTAGCATGACAAGTCCACCTACCCCGACTTCGTCAGGATAGGTGGGTTTTGCCTAGCTTGGGTTGTCATGTGAAGAGCTGCTTAGTATCACCATGGAGGCCCACACAAGTCGATGATGCCATCTATGGGCCTGGCCGCCCGCACAGCGCACGTCATCACCTGGTTGAACGTGAACTCGGCACGGCTGCCGTGCTGCTGGACTAGTACTTGACCACGGAACTCGTCCCAGCCGAGACTGGAGTAGTAGGCGATCAGCTCTGGACGGCAGACCAGGAGTGCAAACTCTACATCGCACTGCTCACGGAGAAACTCGATCGCGCGCTGGATACCCAGCCCCGCGTATCCTCGCCCACGAGCCGCCGGGTGGGTCATTACCCCACCTACGCCACCGATGCGAATTGGTTGTCCGTCATAGGTCGCCCGCCGTGTGATGACACCCACGTGGGATACCATCTCACAGCTGTCACCCCATCTACATACGCACCATTCCGGAGCGGCCCATTCCAGATGACGCCCGGGCGAGTTCGTCTGCTCCGCAGGCGGATACACGGCCTGCGCTAGCTTTCGACGAGCCGCACGCTCGCTGTCAGTCAGTTCAGCGATAGGTTTTAGCGTCCAGACATCCATCGTCTCATCCCTCTCCAACTGCTTAGCTGTCAAAGCGTCCGAAGCTGCTAGAAGAGCGGCTTCGCCGCCAACTTGTAGTCGGCGATGCCGAGCTTGCGCGGGATATCGATCCCGTAGGGACAACACCGTGAACAGCTTCCACAACCATCACACTGATCGGCCTTTACAGCCAATCGGGCATAGCGTTCCCGCGCGGTGTTCTGACCGCCAAACCAGAAGCGCAGCCGATCGCGAAGAGCAAACTCGGCCGGGTCGCGCACGAGCCCGTCACGCATCTGCCGATCATAGTAGCCCTCGAGGCGGAAAACGGCTGGGATATCGATCCCTTGTGGGCAGAGCCCACAACGTCCACACTGCCGGCAGACATAGGTGCCCAGCTCCGGCGCTTCCCTCAGCAGGTGCTCGACCTCGTTCTCGGTCATGGACCGGAAGGTCTCGGCCCAGTGGAGATCCTGCTCTAACATCTGGGGGGTATTGATCCCGGCTACGACCACCGAGACAGGCTGGCTCATGGCATAGCGAAAGGCCTGCTCGGCTGAGCGCCACAAGAAGCCGTCGGCTACCGGCTTCATGAGGATGACTGCGGTACCCTTCTCCTCGGCCAGGGGGAGAAGGGTCGCCTCGATCTCAGGGAAGTTGCAGCGATCAAAGTAGTTCACCGTTGCCATCACCGCGTCGAAGGGGTAGCTGTGCAGCGCCGCGATCAGCGTGTCGGGCTGCCCGTGCATGGAGATGCCCACATGGCGCACTTTCCCCGCGCGTTGGGCTTGCTGAACCCCTTCCATGGCACCATCGGGTCCAAGTATCTTGTCCAGGTCAGCCATGGTCCCCACAGCATGCATGAGTAGGAGGTCCACGTGATCTGTCTGCAGGTGCTTTAGACTCCTATCCAAACTGTCTAGGCAGCCCTGCTTCGAGCGCTCCAGCGTCTTGGTGGTCAGGATACACTCGTGTCGACGGCGTTTGATCACCTGACCGACCTTCAGTTCTGATTCCCCATTGCCATAGCTGGCCGCCGTTTCAACATAGTTGCCGCCAGCATCCAAGTAACGGTCCAGCAGGGCCTCTCCCTCGTGGGCCGGGATCTCTAGCAGGTGAAAACCACCAAAACCCAAGAGCGACGTCTCAAGCCCCGTCTTGCCAAACGGTCTGCGTTCCATTGCTATCTCACCTCACCAGAGACCATTCGCGAACTAGATGCAAATCTCCTTGAGCGAATCGGTGCGAACACCAGCCATTCTGGTTGGGTAAGCGGATCAATCGCCAGCAGCCACGCTGGCCACCCTCAGCAACGCCCTAAGGTTGCGCTGCATGAGAATGAAATTGCCTGCTTCCCACTCCAGCCGCGCAAGTTTCGCGCGCAGATCCGGTGTCAGCTGGCCTAGTGCAGTCGCGGCCAAGACCGCCTCGGTCTCATCCTCAGTGAATCTCTCCCCAATCACCGGATTAGCGATGAGTCGGGCATTCTCGGGGCAGACATTTTGGCAGCGCATGCAGCCGATCAGCGCATTGTGCCAGTGCGGCTGAACCCAGTCGGGGAACTCGCCCTCCAGCTCGTTGAGGAACGTCAGGCACCGTTCGCCGCGAATGATGAAGCGGTCCGGGACCATGCTGGTAGTGGGGCAGTTCGCCTCGCAGACCGAGCAATGCGTGCAGGCATCCATCACGGTCTTCTCCCCCCAGCCGTCCTCGATCAGTGGTGCATTGGTGAAAAATGCTTCCAGTCGTACGTAGCTTCCCATTCCAGGGACATAGCAGATATTATTGCGCCCATATCGGCCCAGCCCGCTTCTGACTGCCAGCGCCTTTAGCGGTAATTTGGTCCCCGCTGTCTGATAGCCGTGGCCTTCCAGCACGGTACGCAGCGCCCGCAGATCAGCTCGAGACCTCTCAGGCAGATAGATCGGTGGAACGACGACCTGGTGTGCTCTTCCTGCCCAGCGAAACTCCGCCACGGTCACAGGCTCAGGGTGTGCTAGGATAACGATATGGCTGGCCCCCGGCAGGCTACTTGGCGCTGTAAACTCAAACCCGCTGAGAAAGGTCTCGACCAACCGCCCATCGAGCATCCCTCCGTCCCGTGGTTCCGAGATATCGCGTTCCAGCTCTGCCAGACGCTCGATGGATACCACGCGTGCTGCCATCCCAAGTTGCTCAACTTCGCTCATCAACTCTCTGCACAAACTATCCATTGCGTTCTCCTCTCTCTTCTGTAACCTCAAAATTGACTATATAGGGGTTACAGGATTATAATGGCAATATACCACGGACTTTCGTAACGGTCAATAGCTATTTTAGGGGGTTACCATAGACATGGATCTACTCTGTCTAGACCTGCTGAATACGATGCCGCCGACCCCCAAGCCGGCCAATTCGGACCCACTTCTGGATACGGCATGGCGAGGCCGGTGGGCGAAAAAAAGGAACCTGCCCTTACGGGTTCTCAGTCAAGACGGTACTCCGGCAGCCCTTATCCAGCTGCGCTCTGAACTACATGGGCTGATCGATAAGCTGATAGTCGGTGAAAGGCTCGCTGAGACTGATGAGCAGTTGCTCAACCGCTATCTTCAGCAGAGCCCACAGATACGACTGGTCGCGCGGGATGACGATCACTACCAAGTGAAGGCACTGCCGATCGAGCAGGATCTCCACTGGCTGCTGGCGGAGATCGTCGCCTCTTTCGTCGAGCTGCTGAACGCTCCCGGACGAATCAAGATCTGCGCCAATCCCGATTGCCAATGGCTCTTCTACGATGAGAGCAGAGGGGGTACCCGCCGCTGGTGTGATGACTCCTGTGGCAACCTGATGAAAGTCAGGCGCTTCCGTGAGCGGCACCGGAACGAGGAAAAGTAACGGGAAACAACACCGTGCCCATGTCGGCACGGTGCTTGTTTCTACTATGCTTTGTGATACCGCTCCCCTGACGGCCGAAATGTCGTCGAGACGTGTCGAAGGGACAAGGATTCTTTTCCCACTAACGCGAATGTTGGAGTGACTTAACACAGCTTGTGTGGCTTGATGGGTGTCCCCATCATTCAACGGTGCCCCGTGGCTCCTATGGTTTGCTGGGGCTGGGAATTGAGGTGAGCACGATGCTTCTGGACACAAGGACGGTCCTTATCCTACTCTGCGTAGGCGATATGATACTCTTCATGCTGCTGGTTGCTATCGGTCGATCGTTGCGCACTGAAGGTGATCTAGGGTATTTCCCCTATGGCAAACTCCTACAAGCGGTGGGGCTCGCGCTGTTTCTCTTGCGTGGGATCTTCCCCGGCACCTTGTCAGTGTTGCTCTGCAATGCATGCTTTGTCGCAGGGCTGGCGTTGGAGTCTTTCTGCCTCACCAGTATCGGTAAGCGATCAGATCCGGGTTCTCGAAACCGATGGATCGCCGCCACTACTGTGATCTGCATCATCTTCGGATTGGCTTACTTTTCTGGAGTTGGCAAGACAACTCGTACGTTCATCTATTCGCTGATCGCCGCCGGCTATACACTAGCTGTGGCCCTGCGTCTGGCAAGAGGCGGTGCAACGATCCTGCGGAGGACCGTGGGCTTCTTCTTGTTGCTGGTAGCTGTGCCCTTGCTCCCCTGGGTGCTGGATCTGCTGACTGACGGGCCTAGTGCCACATTGTTTAGCGACGCCAGTGTGACGGCCATCGCGATGTTGGTCGTCTATGTGCACATGATGATTAGCTCGATCTCCTACTTGATGATCCACCGCGAGATTATTGCCATGGAGCTGGAGACAGCGGCTACACGCGACTTTTTGACCGGTGTCTACAACCGCATGCAGTTCCTAAAACTTAGTTCCGCGCTGATGGCTGAGGCGGTCGCCCAGCAGAGTCCGGTCTCCATCCTGATGATCGACCTCGACGAGTTCAAGTCCATCAACGACAACCATGGTCATGCGGTGGGAGATCAGGTTCTGCGCTATTTCTGTGAGCAAGCCGCTGCGACTATCCGCAAGAGCGATGTCTTTGGACGCTACGGCGGGGACGAATTCATTCTCTTCTCCCCAGACACTACCACGGCTCAGATCATGACCGTAGGCGAACGTCTGCGGAACCTAACCCATCAGAACCCACCTGACCTCCCCGCGTTTCGTGTCAGTATCGGTGCGACTACCATGGTGCCTCAGACGGTGGATCAGCTAGAGCCTTTGATCGCCATGGCCGACAGGGCGCTCCTGCGGGCGAAAGAGTCTGGACGCGATCAGATTACTCATGGGCGGTATGCCTAGGGTGGCAACGAGAGACCCCACTGCGAATGCAGCGGGGTCTCTCGTTGCCACGATCTTGTTGGGGTACCTGGTCTGCCTGATCTGATCTATGAGTAGGTCCATGCTGTCAGACCCGGTCACCGATGACTAACGAGGCTCATTAGCGAATAATTAGAACCGTCCCCAATAGTCGTTAACTACGATGTTCCCAGAGGTAGAGAGCATACTGCGAGGTGGACGCGTATTTCGGCGGGACATAATCAGGCCTGGGCAATGAGCCGGGCGTCGATTTCTCTGGGCGGGCGTTGGCCTCGATAAACCAGACCCGTAGCTCGTTGTCTAGAGCCAGATCCAGCCCGATCTCCCCCATCGGCCCCACGCCAGTCTCAATCCGACTTACGATCGTCTGCGCCAAGCCTGCCACCCTCTCAACCGTCTCCTCGATCGCCTTGTCGTCTAGGCCGGCTCGCTTCAGTGCGTCCCTGAGCTCGCATGTCTCCCCTCCTCGATGTTTGTTGGTGACAAACATCCCCTTCGCGGCGATCCTCGCGCGAAATGAGTTGGGGAGCCATTCGCCTTGACCGTTCTTATACATGAAGACCCGAATGTCCATCTTCCGCCCCTCAACTTCCAGCAGTGGAAGACGCTGCTGGATCACGAAAGGCCGTCTGCGAGCTCTGCCGATGATCAGTCGATGAACCTGACGGATGGTAAGGTTGGCACGCTTTCGTCCCGTGACGGAGTCGCTCCAACCAAAGCGCCGTCGGCCACTGCGCCAGATCTTGGAGATCCCCACCCCCCCGCTCCCCCATTCGGGTTTAGCGAGGATCACCGGGTACTTGTTCAGCATCCTCCGTAGATCACGTAACCCGTGGTGGTTAACCGTCTCCGGGAGCAGGTCGCGGGTCTCGGGAAAACTCTTCAGGATTTTGTGGCAGGCCCACTTCCCCAGCGAGGCTGCCGTATTGATGGTACGCGTCGTGGCACGCAGTCGCCGCAGTTTTGGTCGCTGACACTTGGGGATGATCTGGACGCGGTGCTCATAGAGTATGTCCGGCCAGGGCATGACCGCTCTCACCCACCTGCCCTCCTGGCTCCTTACCCAAGCCTTGACACTCTTCTTGGCCAGGCTGACCGCCCCAAGCGTAAACAGATAGGCTGTGATCCCGACTTGGTCAGCTCCGTTTAGATGTAGGTTAGCATCGGAGATCTCTGATGCGCCTGTGAGCGTTCCGGGTATGTCGGGCTTCACCAGGATGCCCAAGATCGGGTGACGGATCGGTTGCTTAATGGGTCTTTGCGGGTCACTCCGTTTATGGCTAGCCACTCCATCGCTCCTCTCAGTCTAGGCCCCTGCCTACGTCTGTATAGCTAAGTAGAACACGATAGCCCCTATACCATCATACTGAACGAGAGAAGCATTCGTGATACAGACGGGCACTCGAAACGCAGAATGGCCTGTCCCCTGTGCGAATGCAATTATCTTAACGTTTGCCTTAATCTTTCTCACTCGGCAGTTGACAATAGCGAGGCTGAGATGTACTATTCTCATTAGCTAGATTATCAGGGGTGATCAGATGGATGACAAGAAGAGCTTTCGAACGTTCCTGATCTTGTGGGCGACCCAGTCGGTATCTGCCTTTGGCAGTTCGCTCACCTTCTTCACCCTGTCGTTATGGATCAGCACTGTCCTGTATCCTGCTCCTGAGCAGAGGGCACAGCTGGCTTCAGCGCTCTCGGCGATCAGCCTCGCTAACGCGCTGCCTACGTTAGCGGCAGCGCCGCTTGCCGGAGTGCTGGCAGACCGATACGACCGCAAGCGGATCATGTTCTGCTCCAATCTAGCCCATATGTTGCTCAGCGTGGTTCTTGCAGGCCTCCTGCTTGCGGACAACCTGCGCTTTGGCACACTAGTCGTGATAACGATCATCTCGGCCTTGCTGAGCGCGGTGCACGGTTCGGCATTTGATACCTCGTACTCCATGGTGGTACCGGACCGACTGCTTCCTCGCGCCAACGGGATGATGCAGACCATGTGGGCCTTGGCCGGGGTGCTCTCGCCCGCTGTCGCTGCTCTGATACTCGCCCTGCCCGCGCTGGCCCGGCAGAGTTCACTCAGTCGGCTCAATGGCAGCTTCCTAGCAGGACTTCATTCCGGGGCACCGCTCGTGATCTCCATCGATGCCATCACCTTCCTGATCGCCGCGGTGGCACTGCTGCGCCTTGAGATTCCCTCGCCCAAGCGGACGAGTGTGAACTCATCAGCGGCTATAGCGAAGCCAAGCATCGTCGCAGAGGCAACGGATGGTTTCCGCTATATCTGGGCAAGGCGCCCCCTGCTCTGGCTGCTCTTGACCTTTGCCATGTTCAACTTCCTGACCGGTCCGCTCAATCTGCTCATGCCGCTGATACTCCGGTTCAACTTAGCCTCGGATTGGAGCGGTCGTGGGCTCACCTTCGAGGCAGCCATGGCCATGCTCGGCACGATGGCCAGCCTGGGTGGCGTGGCGGGTGGCTTTTTGATCAGCCTGTGGGGCGGTCTCAAGGAAAACCGGGTCTATGGCGTGGTGATTCCGATGATCGCCTTCGGAGCGCTCTTTCTGGCCTTCGGCTTGTCGCCCTTTATCTATGTATCGGCGGGCCTGCTCTTCCTGATATGCTCTCTGGGCCCGATCATGAACGCCCACTCCCAGTCGATCTGGCAGCGGCAGACCCCCAAAGAGGTGCAGGGCAGAGTCTTCGCCATCCGTCGGCTGATCGCCCAGATCTCCTATCCGGTAGCCACAGCAGTGGCCGGGTGGGCTGCTGGGAGGATCGATCCCGGCATCATGGCGGCGATCCTCGGGAGTATGGCAGCGATACTGGCAGGAGCTCAGCTCATGAACAAAGCTCTTTTGCGTGTCGAGGATCGGGATTATCTTGAGTCCCTAGCTAAGTCGAGCAAGCGAACTGCATCCATATCCGGATAAGCCGACAAACGCTCGGCCGTGACTCAATCATGCCTTCACTACGAACTGCTGACTGCCCGATCTCGTTTGCCTTGACAGCCACTCCGTAACAAGCCACCGACCGTGTCGGTGGCTTGTTCTGTTGGGTCAGAACCCAGGACCACTCTAGGACAGCGCTGTTTGACAATCGTTCGTACGTTGGCATAGCGTGTATTGGAATCGCACGCTGGAAGAGAAGTCCTTCGGTAGTAGGTGGTTCTGGCAGTGAGTATATCAAGCGGGAGGAATGAGCAATCATGTCCAAAGCCAAGGTGTTCACGCGTGACTTCTTTATTCGAAAGAGGGACCTATCATCGGTTGGTACTAACCCTTATTTCATCCTAAGGCCTGGTTATCGTCTGGTTCTGCAAGGGCGCGAAGATGGAGCCACGATCAAGGTGGTGATAACCGTTCTCGCACGGACCAGGATCGTCCAGGGTGTTCGTACAAGGGTTGTAGAAGAGAGAGAGTTTGAGAATGGTAGGTTGGTCGAGGTTTCAAGGAACTACTTTGCAATATCCAAGACGAATGACAGTGTGTTTTACTTTGGCGAGGACGTTGATATATTCAATGAAACGGGTCGGGTGGTTAGCCACGAGGGCGCCTGGCTTGCTGGCCGCGGGGGGGCTCGAGCGGGCCTTATAATGCCTGGAATCCCGCTTATTGGGGCTAGGTATCGCCAAGAAACGGCGCCGGGCGTTGCTCTAGACAGGGCCGAGATAGTGAATGTCACTGCATCTATTCGTGTTCCTGCAGGGGAATTCGAGAATGTGCTCAAAATAAGGGAGACTACTCCGCTAGAGCCTGGCGTGGTTGATTTCAAGTTCTACGTTCGTGGAATCGGACTGGTCAAGGACGGACCAGCGGAGCTGGTGAAGCATGGGTTTATATGCGTTGCGCGTGGCCGGAATCGCAGACTGCGACAGGTGAGGTGCGCTAGGAGATAGATGGTGCTCACCTAGTCGCAACCGCGCGAGGCAAATGACCCGCTACTCCATTACCCCGGGCGTGAACTTCGATGAGGAAGAGACTAGCAAAGAAGCCAAAACTGCGATTATATGGTCCAAGAGCCACTAGCTTAACGGGCGGAGCATCTCGCGGTCGAAAGACTGCGAGATGCTCCGCCCCGAGTTTCTGAACGTCTCTCTGTGCTTCCTAGCTCAGTCGCCATGGATCAGGTCTGAATAGCTCCCACGCCGCGCCACTGAGGTATGCAGCCGGGGCGCTGCTGTAATCTGTCTCCAAACCCGAAGAGACCAGGTAGACGCTTGGGAAGATATGCCGAGTTATTAGTCAATTTGTATATACTGGGAGTGTTGCGCTTTCCTGCGACAGGACTACCATTCTCGGCAGCGAAATTAACACGGACCGATCACAAGCGATTGCTTTGTCAGTTGTTGTTACACTTCGGCGAGGGGGGATGTTCGGCATGCAGATCACTAACGATATCTTGGCTGCCTTTGGCCTTCAAGGTGAGATACGGCCACTGGGTGGTGGTCAGAACACGTCGGTCCGGGTACAGGACGCCGTCCTGAAACCGGTTGATAACAACCGGTACCATGAGTGGGTTGCTGGCATTCTCGATCAGCTCAATCCGCAGGGATATCGAGTATCCAAGCCCATCAGGAGTATAGATGGTTCATACGTAGACCGGGGATGGTGCTGCACACGTTACGAACCCGGTGAGCATAAACTGGGCGAGATCAAGCGGAAACTGACGGTGGCGAGGGCACTTCATCGGGACCTAGCGAACCTGCAGTCAGGAGTCGTGCCCGCGAGCGATGATCCCTGGACACGGGCTCATCGGATCGTCTGGGGGAGTGACCCCCTACCTCTGGACGTTGGCAAGGTGGCGCGAAGCACGCTTGCGCGACTGTTGAGAGAGGTCGGCCCCCGGCCGGCAGGCCAACCAGAGCAGATCGTCCATAGCGACCTCTCCGGCAACATCTTGTTCCACGACTCGTTCGCCCCACTGGTGATCGACTTCTCACCAACCATCGCCCCCATCGAATACGCTGAGGCGATCCTGGTCTGTGATTGCATCGCCTGGGAAGGAAGCCCTCTCTCTGACCTGAAGCTACTACCTGCCACCGATCTCTATCGCGAGATGATCATCAGGGCGGTGATCTTTCGCTTGGGGGTTACCGCGTTGGTTGCGGGCGGTGACGATGACCGTTTCCTGGCGGAGTATAGAGGCTTTGAGCCGATCGTCACTGGTTTGGCCATTGGTTGATGGGGACCACTACCGCTAACAGTCAGGGGCGTGGGTTGCCCTTGGCGTACAGAGCGGATCACCCTGCAACCATGATTCAACTATGGTTAGATGGGCATGATACTCAAGTGAGAGTGCAAGCTGGTCAATACTCGACTACCATGGGTCTAGACAGGGGGATGTGCTGTCATGATACCTTCACTCTTCGTCGGTCACGGGGCGCCCACGATCATCTGGGAGGACAACGAGTATACGGATTATCTGAAGCGATATGCCGACACCTTACCCAGGCCCCGCAGCATCATTGTCTTCTCCGCTCACTGGGAGTCACCAGTTCAGTTAATCGGTAGTTCCAGCCGCTATGAGATGATCTACGATTTCTCCGGTTTCCCGCGGGATCTGTCCCAGGTCGTCTATCCGGCGACCGGTGATGCCGAGCTAGCTCGAGAGATCCAGGGGGCTTTACTCGCGCACGGCATCCATAGTGAGCTGGATGCACACCGAGGTATCGACCATGGTGTGTGGACCGTGCTCAAGCTGCTGTACCCAAAGGCCGACATACCGATCGTCACAATGTCAGTGAGTCCCGAGCGTGATCCATCCGATCTGTACAAGATCGGCGCTAGCTTGACCAGCTTCAAGAATAGGGATGTCCTGATCGTGGGCAGCGGGGGAATCGTTCACAACTTGGGCAAGGTCAGGTTTGGCGCACAGCAGGTCGATGGCTGGGCGAGCGAGTTCAACAGGTGGGTGGCGGACAAGGTAGAGAGCTGGGATCTCGATGCTGTCTTCGACTACCGGCGATCCGCGCCTCATGCTCAATCGGCGGTACCGAGCAGTGAGCATTTCGTCAATCTGCTGATTGCCATGGGCGCGGGTGATGTGCAGAAGAAGGCCAGACTGCTGAAGAGTATCTTCCAGTATGGCAACTTGAGCCTGGATCTGTGGGAGTTTGAGTAGAGTCACAACAGCGAGCAGCGGCCGAACGGCCACTGCTCGCTGTTATCTTGTGCTGTCCAAGGGCTCTAGACGGAAGCCCTGCTGGTGTCATCCCGCCTGCTGAGCCGGTAGTAGTGCAGCGAGGCATAGGTGGCAAGGGCAAAGGCAGCGAACCCCAGGATAAATGGCCATTTGGGATTGACCGTGTACAGCAAGCCAGCCGACAACGATCCAAAGATGCCGCCGAGAGACTTTAGGCCGTTATAGTAGCCCATGATCAGGTTGCTGTCCTTCCCTTTAGCGCTGGCAGCGACCAAGCTCTGATTGATCGGCACACTCACCGCATAGAAGCCGAAGTAGATCACATTCGCCACCATGAAAGGCACCACCGCATCGAGGAGCACCACGCTCAACATGGAGAAAGAGCAGAGTAGGTAGACAAGAATGGATGAACGGCGGATGTCGGTCTTGTTGATCAGCCATAGGCCAATGGTACTGTTGGCCGCGAAGGAGACTAGTCCGATCACTGCTTTGATCGCGCCATTATACCCTGAGGATAGACCCAGCTGCGCTTTGAGGTAATAATTGAAACTCTGGTCGAACGCGAGGCTCCCCAAGTTCGCCAGGGCAGCGATGGCAAAGATGGTGATGAAGAGCGGCGTCAAGAAGCTCTTCCCTGCCAAGAAAGCGGTGAGCGGATTGGCCTCGGCAAACAATACTCTGGGGTTGAGGGCCTGATCTCGTTTGGTCGCGTCGTCTTCGCAGATCAGATAGAACAGCACCCCACAGGCAGCCAGCGTCACCACCTGGGCGCCAATGGCCAAGCTAACGCCGATCTCTCCTAGCATGCCGCCCACAAAAAAGCCAAACGAGGCGGCTACGGTTGAGAGCGTGGCGAGCACGGTCAGGTTATTACCCCGCTGCTCTTCGGGCGACCTGTTGACTACATAGGTGAGAAAGGATGTAAAGGCACCGCCGGTAAAGATGCCAGCAAACATCCTGGCCACAATCACCGTTGCCTCTGTGGTTGCGATCCCAAACAGGATCTGACCCACAGCGTAACCCACGCCGCAGATCAGCATCACTCTACGGCTGGAGAGAAAGGAGACCAGTCTGCCCCAAAACGGGGAGAAGAGGAAGTTGACCGTCATCATCGCGGCTAGGGCAACCCCAAACATGTAGTCACCGAAGCCACGGTCTTTGATGATCGTAGGGGTCACGGGGTGGGCGAAGTTGGCGGCCATATTGAAGAGAATGATGGTGGCGAAGAAGAGATACGCCCGGCGCTTGTCTTTCATCCGTTATACCCCCGATGCGAGCGATACTACGGCCTAGACTATGTCTGCCCGCGTCCCTCTATTATAGCA
>CAYOCI010000054.1:0-27886 GCA_964402415.1 uncultured Clostridia bacterium | reverse complement strand
AGCCCACCGTGTTTGATATCGATGATCTCCCGCATGCCCACTGAGTGTTCATCCTCGCCGACGGTAGCAGCCACGATCTTCATCTTTCGTTTGTGATTGAAGGCTCGGATCTCATCCGCAGACAACATCACTGGGCGTTCGGGTATGCTCAACTGAGTGGGATCTATATCGATGTTGATCTGTCCCTTGATCTCAAGATACGTCCCTTCGGCTGGATGCATGACCAGCTGGTGGATCACCTCAGGCGTGGCGAGCCCCATGCGCTTGGCGATCTCTAAGGCGGCAAACTCAGCCATCCTAGCTTCCACGGGCAAGAAGAGCTGCAGAGTGACCCAGCCGTCTCCATACCATTGCACCTCGGGGCGGATCAACCGCCGGGCACGGTGATCATTCATCTCGGCCAGCCGGCGCTGAACATTATCATCCGCATCCAGTTCATCGATATAGATGATCTTTTCGGGCTGGCAGAGCGTGCAGCCGCCGATCAGTTGGCAAGGCTGTTCCAGTCCGTCGGGGAGCGCGTTATAGCCAAAGTGGTCGCAGACTGGCGCCAGGTAGTCGGGATCGCGCTCGACCACAGTACCGGCCCCAACGCCACCGTTGATCAGGCGCGTGATACCATCGCCGTTGCGCTCCGGATATTGGCCGGAGTCGACGAAGAAGCCCTGCTCCACAGCGGCCATATAGCCACCAGACTCGAGCATCTCTTCGAGGAAGAGCACGGCTCTCTCTTTCAGTATGCGTGCAGTCTGTCCAAGCTCACCATCGAGCTTCAGCTCGACCATCTCCATCAGTCCATCGAGTCCAAGCAGGGCCTGCTTGGCGGTGTCCAGTGCCGCCACGTTGTTGTGGTGCCATGGGACGTTGCGCCCTTCATCGGGTGTGATGGTGCTCTGAATATCAGCGCTGGTCAAGCGTGAGAGAAGTAGATTTAGAGTATGAGTGACGATGGCTTCACGGGTGTCCGACTCGATATACTTGGTATTCATCTGCGCCCGCATCTTGTAGCCGCGAAACAGCTGACGCAGCGCCACGGCGTAGGGAAGGTCCATGCGTAGAGCAGGTGCAGGCGGGGCTGTGGGCGGTACGGTGGAGAGGCAGATCATACCTTTCGGCATCCCGACCCGCTCGCTAAACCGCGCGTTGATGGCGTGTTGGACCATCAGCTCAGGCATCACCTTCCATGCCTGACGGGCGGTCGCATTGGCATTGTGGGCACCGTCGATCTGGATCATCCCAGCGGCAGCCATCAGCCGCTTGGCCACCGCCGCGTCGACAAAGGAACGAATCATATTGACATTGCGATAAAGCACATTGTACTGAGGATCCTGATGGGCGCCGTTAACACCTTCTTCAGCAAATAGGACGGCGATCTCGGGGCCAGCCACCCCACTGACGTAGGAGTGCAGGTTGATCGGACGTCCCACCTCGTCTTCGATCATATCCAGGGCCTTGCGCGTGGCGCGCAGCTGTTTGCGTGTGATCGGGACACCGCCGACCCCTTCTGGGCTGCCTTCGATCAGCCCGTCGAAGTGGCTCTGCCCAGCGGTGCGAATAACCATGATATGGTCTGCCCCATGCCAGGCCGCCATGCGCATGCGGCGCAGATCGTCCTCGAAACGACCCGAGGCGATCTCCGTGGTGATTACGCAGTCCGGCTGCGGATCGATCTGACCGAAAGACTTGGCCGCAGGCAGGGGGATGCCCTGCTTTAGTGGCGTGGTCGTCTGATGGTAGGTAAAGGGGCCAGCTACCTGGTCGGGCTGTGGCTGCCGCCAGGTCCAGCCACGGCGCCTGGGCCGGTAGTGCTCGAGATTTTGTAGGATGGCCTCAACGGAGAGCTTATCGATGGGACGAAGTGTCACCCGCCACGCCTCCCTTCATCCAATCACTGACCGTGTTCCAGTGCTGCCCGGTCATCAGAGCCTCACCGGCCTCGCGTACGCTCACTCCCAGACGTTGTGCGGCGATCAGGACCACATGACCAGCGCCCTTGCCGAGGAGTCCGAGCTCCACGCACTTATCCACCAGTGCTTTCGCCTCGAAACCGGAGAAACCCATACGCAGCAGCACCGACCGCTCGATGGATGGGCTGGTATGAGATTCGGCCAGGTGGACCAAGGGGTCCACGATCTGGTCGACCAGTTGCCAGAAGCGCGCCTCGAGTTCGCTATCGCTCAGCCCAGCGAGATGGGTACGTCGTTCTTGATAGTCATCTTTCCGTTGCATGGAAACCTCCTTTGTTTAGCCCCTCGGCCCTCGCTCCTCGTCTGGGTCACCTGACGGCAAGCACTTGGTGGCGTGGTGCCTTAGGTAGCGGCCAGTGCTCACTCCTTCACGCTGACGCCCAGTTCCGCCAGTGTCGCTCTCACGAACTGCTCGCTGCCCCGAGTCTCAGCGATTAGGTAACGAAGCTCGTCAATACTGACCATACTGACCTTGGTGCTATTGACCGCGTTACGTAGATAGGAGCGGCGCAGATGGTCGAGGTCAACATCCTTGACGCTCATCCGGCTGGGGTGGTCTGGTATGATGATCGAGCGCCCCGGTACGCTGTCACTCGGGTCCCCACTCGTCAGTTCCACCCCATTGGCGAGGGCGAAGTTTAGCTGCGCCAGCGGGTGTTTGCCCGCGCCGGTATACTCCGTCTCTTGCACGACCAGAATGGCATCCTCAGGCATCTCGCGTGCCAAGGCCATGGCGGCGGCCAGCGAGGTATTACCAGCAGGACCCCGTTCCAGGCCTTCCAGTACCGCCAGTAGTTCGGTGGCGTAGAGGGCCTCGCCCTGCGTGATCGTGACATAGCGGTCCAGGTAGCGCAGCGGACGGGCGGCGTTGCGCGGAACATCCGCACGGTCTGGCCAGGTGGTGAAGGGGACGCCAAAGCCCGTATGTCCAGTGGTGAATGACTTACGGTTGAAGTCGTGGTCGCTGGCCATGTGCAGACCGCTCAGATCAACACTGACTGCGATGATTTGAGTGGCACCGGCCCCTGCTTTCCTGAGACCCCGGGCTGTACCCGTGAGGTTGCCGCCCCCGGCATGGGTTACCACCACGGCATCCGGAAAACGCCCATAGCGGGCACGCACTTGGTCGGCGAGCTCATATCCCAGTGTCTCGACCCCGGCAATGCCAAACGGGGTGTACAAAGAGGCGTTGAAAAAACCGGTCTGCTCTAGAGTTTGAAGGAAGACATAGAAGAGTTCTGGGCCGACGGTAAGTTGCATTACCTCCGCCCCATACGCCTCGCAGGCCCTACCCTTCTCGAGGATCTCAGGTTGCCCCACCGTGCGACTGTCAAAGACCTCTTGCACGATGATGCACTTAAGCCCTCGCATGGCCGCCTGTGAGGCGACCGCTGCGCCATAGTTCCCGCTGGTGGCGGCGATGACCCCCTTGTAGCCCAGCTTCTGTGCCTGGTAGACGGACACAGCAGCGCGCCTAGCCTTAAAGCTTCCCGACGGATTGCTCGCCTCATCCTTGACTAAGATGGTAGCACCGTGTCCAGGGCGACTGGTCAGGCGTACCAATCGCGTGAGATTGCGGAGCTCTAGGAGTGGGGTGTTGCCCACACCGGTCTCGAGTTGGATCTGCTGAACCTCAGTTAGATCGTAGCCGGCCTCACTCATCATGGCCTCGTAGTCAAAGGCCAGCGGCCCGCGCTCAAACTGGCTGTAATCGATGCCGATGGCACGGCGCATGATCTCACCCTTGCGGGCCATGACGGCTGTATAGCTGTTATCCATGCTGGCTCACCCCCGATGCCAAGAGACGTCTGGCCCGTTCACCGGCCTGTTGCAGGGGGGCGAGCGGTGCTCCAAAGGTATGCTGGTAGCACGGATTGACCTCGACCAACTTCCCGCACAGCCGCCTGCCGATGACCGTCTCCACCTCGACCGCCTCACCAAGCGACGCCTCGCTCTGCAGCCACCCTTTGACCCACATCACTAGAGGTGTCCCCTGTGTATCTGCTGGCAACTGCGGAGCCCGCTGGCCGGCTGTCAGGATCACCGATTCGATCTGAACCCACGTTCCTGCTGGAATGATCATGCTAACCTCCCCTTCGCCGTACGAACTTCTGTGATCCACTTCTGCCTCAATGCCCTGCTGTACCGACTGCGACTTGAGTTCTTGTGGACTTGTGTTCTTGTGGACTCCCGTCCTCCACTGGTGGCATGGGTGCCTTGGTGGCTTGGTGACTGTGTTACTACCGTCCCGCCTGGGAATCGCCTATCATCCTGGTCAGGTCCCCCATTAGGGCGCGTGGAACCGGCAAGTCGGTCATGGTCTTCAGTCCTGGCGAAGCTAGGAGCACCAGTGGAACGAGGTTCACCGCCATTGCGATGGTTCCGATCCCGCCTGGGATCTCTGGCTTGATGGTTAGGTTGATCGCTGGGGTCGCATCGATCCATATATAGTCGCCGGTTGCGACCCCCTCCGCCTCGGGTCGTACCTGCTGCGGGTGTTCCAGACTGATCTTGATCTCACCATTCACCAGTCCATGGGCGACATGGCGGCATCCTGCCACCTGGCCAGGAGCAACTGTCACATAGGGTGTCTGACGGTGCGTGTTGGAGATGATCGGCTCACGCTCCTCGCGGATCTCATCGAGCTGCCAACCTAGAGTACCGGCGATCATCTCCATGGATTCGCGGAAGCCAACGTGCCCGACGATTGTCCCCTCCTTGAGCCCGGCAGCGAAGCCTGCGGGTGACGTGCCGACCCCTTGTGTGGCCATTACCGTGGGGCCAAAGGGCGATAGATCATTGATCCGAGCGGCCTTGATCGCTCTGACATCAGCGCAAACCCCTGTCAGGGCGACAATTAGGGTATCGAGGACAAATCCTGGATTGATCCCCGTTCCGACGATGGTGACCCCCTTGGTCCTGGCCAGGGTATCCAGCTGCTGAGCCAGCTCGGGCTCGTCGACCCACGGGCTGGCCATCTGTTCGGCGATGGTGATGACGTTGAGCCCGGCGCTGAGCGCCATCTCCAGCTGGGGGTAGACGTCCTTGGTGAAGGAGGCTGTGCAGATCAGGGCCAGATCAGCCTCGGACTCTGTCAGAAGTCGGGAAGGATCGCTATCTACTGGCACGTCCGGAAGGGATGGGTCATGAAGATAGTCACGTAGGTTGGCAGCCCCGTGGGTGTTACGCACGATCGCCCCTGCCAGTGTGATCCCTTGCTTCTGGTTGATCAATCTCGCGATACCGCTGCCCATGGCCCCCAGTCCCCAGATAAGAACACGAATGCTCACTAGACTCGCCTCCTTGGTTTCGTTTGCCCTTGGTAAACGATGCAAGTAACGTGCCGCTCATCTTATGGCGCCGATACCTCGTGGAACGCGGCTCTCCAGGCTTTCCGACCTGAAATGCAAAAAAACTTGCGCAAAAGCGCAAGTTTTTTTGCCAACGTATAGCGATCAGCACTCGATCAGGTGCTTCCGCAGTTTATATTGCAGTAGCTGTCTTGAGATCCCCAGCGCCTCAGCGGCTCGGGTAACATTGCCATGGTGGGTCACTATCTGGTCGGTGATCACTCGTCTTTCATACGCTGCCAGAACCTGTGTCAGGCTGAGTGATGGTTCGACTGGATCGACAGGCACGCTGCTCTGCCCACGCAAGTGTGCGGGTAGATGCTGGAGCTCCAGTTGTGCATCCTCGGTGGCCATGTTAAAGGCGCCCTCAATGCAGTGACGCAGTTCGCGGACGTTCCCTGGCCAAGGGTAGTTCAAGAAGCGCTGGCGCACCTCTGAGCTCACTCCCGGAATCCCACGCCCAAATTGGTGGTTGAACTCCTCAATGAAGCGAGATGTTAGCAGCTCCAAGTCCCCATAGCGTTCACGCAAGGGCGGGATCATCAGGGTCACCACACTGAGGCGGTAGAATAGATCCTGGCGAATGGTCCCACTGGCCAGCGCCTGACGAGGCTCCTGGTTGGTAGTGGCGATGACACGCACGTCGACCGGGGTCTCTCTGGTCGCCCCGACCCTACGGACGGTGCCTTCTTGCAGGGTACGGAGCAGCTTAGCCTGCAGGTCAACGCTCATGGCGTTGAGCTCATCGAGGAGTAAGGTGCCACCATGGGCTTGCTCGAACAGTCCAGGACGGTCGACGGCTCCCGTAAAGCCTCCCTTGGCAGTGCCAAACAAGATCCCCTCCAGGAGCGAGGCGGGGATGGCGGCGCAGTTTTGAGCGATGAATGGGCTCTCGCGGCGCGGACTGGTATTGTGGATGCTTTGGGCGAACAGTTCTTTGCCCGTTCCCGTCTCACCGTAGATCAAGACGGTGGACGAGGTTCGGGCCGCGAGCTTGCCCTCTTCGATGGCCCGCTGCAGAGCCGGGCTCCGCCCGAGGATATCATCAAACAGGTAATGGGCCCCCAGTGTTCGACCCCCTACTGCCTCACGCCTGCTCTTGCGCTTCAGCAGCGCCCTTTGTAGGTCCATGACCTTATCAGAAAGCTCCTTGAGCCAAGTGATATCTTTAGAGGTTTCGAGCGCCCCCACCACCCGTCCCCGTTTGAGAATGGGGATAGTAGTGTTGATGGTCGTGATACGGCGCCCATTGAGGCTGAGGTAGGTCTGGTGCCGATCGACGATCGGCTCGCCTGTATGCAGCACCTGTAGAATGGTACTGGTTTCGTCAGAGAGTGAGGGGAATATCTCCAAAATATGGCGGCCCAAGACCTGCTCCCGTGTCAGCCCTTCCAGCCGAGCCATGGCTTCGTTATAGATCACCGCTTCGCCGCGATGGTTAGCCACAAAGACCCCGACATCAATCGTCTCCACAACTTGCCGCAGAAGCTCTACTTCATGAAGCCCATCCAGTTCTACCGCCACAAGACCACCTCCAAGCTGTATACGGTTTTCGCCGTGACAGCAGGCGACCCCTTCCTCGCCGGTCTCAGGTCGAGCGTAGTTGTCCTATGAAGGGCCCGGCGACGACGCACCCGTCCCGCTACCGAGGTATTCCAACAGACCCGCGTAGATCGCGAATGACATTTCATCGCGATACGCCTCGGTCATCAGCTTCTGCAGTTCGCGAGCATTGGACATAAACCCAAGCTCGATGGTGACCGCAGGCATCGCCGCGGTCTGGATAATGAAATGATCCAGTGGTGTTGGCAACCGCCTGCTCCCTGCGATGGATCTGTTGAGGGTGTTCTGGATGGTGGTCGCCAGCTGTTGGCTCTCCTCGCAGTCAGTATCGTAGAAAGTCTGCGGTCCTTGACAGGAAGGCATCGGGAAGCTGTTGGCATGAATGCTGATCAGAAGCTCTGCGCCGCTGGCGGCAATGAGATCACGGCGGGCGGCGAAATCCTCCCGCTTTCTGACGCTCATGCGATTGGAGTTACCGAAGTCCTCGTCCTTCCAGCGCGTCATCACCACGTGCGCCCCGGCCTGCTGCAAAAGCTCGGCGACCCGCATGGAGACTGCAAGGTCGATCTGCTTTTCTGAGATACCTCCCCGTACAGCACCCGGATCGACCCCGCCGTGCCCCGGATCAATGGCGATGGTATGGAAAAGAAGCGGTAGCGTTCCCATGGCACTGCGCTCCCGATGCCTGCCCAGCTTTGGTCCGGCCACCGCCAGGATGATCAGCAGCAGGTAGAGGCCAATCTTGCCCAGTGTGCTCGCCCTGATCAGGTGAATTCTCAATGCTCCCACCCCCTACCCAAAGCCTATGGGGTAGGGAAGCTTGTGTATGCGCGCTCCGTACACAATAAAACCCCCAGGCCATAGGCCTGGGGGCATCGAGCGAGGTTTAGCGCTTCGAGAACTGAGGCGCACGACGGGCTCCTTTGAGACCGTATTTCTTACGCTCTTTCATACGGGGATCGCGGGTCAGGAAGCCTGCTTTCTTCAGCGCAGGACGCATTTCGTTATCCACGCGAAGCAGCGCACGGGCGATACCATGACGGATCGCACCAGCTTGGCCGGAAATGCCGCCGCCGTGAACCTTGGCGACGACATCATACTTACCCTCGGTCTGAGTAAGCACTAGGGGCTGGCGAACGATGAGCTTCAGCGTTGCCAAGCCAAAATAATCATCAATGGCACGATCGTTGATGGTAATGGTCCCTTGACCAGGCAGCAAACGCACCCTGGCAACAGACTGCTTACGACGACCGGTCCCAAAAAACTTCATGCGATATTGAGCCACAGTTATTCCTCCCTTCTCCGATTAGTCCTAGCCGCGGACAGTCCACACTTCGGGCTTCTGTGCTTGATGCTCATGCTCAGCGCCACGGTAGACGCGAAGCTTCTTCATCATCGCACGACCCAAGCGGTTATGCTGCAGCATCCCTTTGACGGCCATTTCCACAGCCTTCTCAGGCTTGGTTTGCATCAGGGTAGCATAGTCCATGAACTTTGCTCCACCCGGATAACCGGAGTGACGGAAGTACAGCTTGGTCTGAAGCTTGTTGCCAGTCAAGACGACTTTGTCAGCGTTGATGATGATGACGTGGTCGCCAGTATCCATATGGGGCGTGAAAATGGGTTTGTGTTTGCCTCTGAGTAGTCGAGCCACTTCGCTGGCCAGACGACCAAGGGCAAGCCCGGTCCCGTCAATGACCCACCAATTCGAGGTCACTTCAGATGGCTTTGCCATGTACGTGGTACGCACGGTATTCCCTCCCGATATTGAGTCTAGTTCACCATGCGGCCTTTTCAAGAAGGCTGCATCGCGTAGAAGGCAAACTGAAGGCGATACTATCGGCCAACGAGTTACCGCTCGTGGACCATTTCGGCGGCGACCCATAGGGTCGTGCCCACTGCTTGCCTCATGAAAGTGAGGCGAGCAGGCTATATCAATAACAGGGCCGGGGCTTGTGGACCTGTTTCTGATCATGTAGGACAGATAGAATCTCCAGCACAACACTGTATATTTTAATCTAACACCCCTGCACTGTCAAGCGCTGGGTCTTGACAGTAATCAATTGCTACCAGACACAGTCCCTGCGGTGGGGCTGTAGCGGGGGCTTCGCGACGATCCTGGGTGGTGAGCAGCCGCTTGACCTCATCGGCAGGGCGGCGACCGCTCCCGATATCAACCAGAGTCCCCATCATTATTCTGACCATGTTGTAGAGAAACCCGTTGGCTTGGACAGAGAAATGTACCTGGGTATCGAACCGTTGACATCTCGCCGCGGTCACATGCCGAGTACTGGTCTTGACAGTGCTGCCCGCGGCGCGGAAAGCGCTAAAATCGTGCATCCCGATCAGATCCCCTGCGCCGCAGTTCATCAGCTCTACATCCAGCGGTTCAGGACAATGCCAAGCGTAGCGACTGGTCAGAGGCGACGGAAAGGGGCCATTGTCGATAACGTAGCGGTAGGTTTTTAGATGGGGTGTAAAGCGAGCATGCCACTCGTCCGCGACAGTTTCGGCACGGATGGCGACAATGTCATCAGGAAGTCGGCTATTGAGGGCCATGGGCCACCGAGCTATGGGTATACGGCTCTCGGTATGGAAGTTGAATACCTGATGGAGCGCATGCACCCCAGCATCGGTTCGCCCTGCAGCGTGTATGGCCGTCTCCTGCCCAGTCAGCGTCTGGATCGCCCTCTCGATGACCTCTTGCACGGTCAGTGGGCCCTTCTGACGCTGCCAGCCGGCATAGTCGGTTCCATCGTACTGAACGATTACCTTGATATTCATCAACCATCACCAAACCCATGCGTCGAGATGCCCTAGGCGAAGACCAATCACCACTACCACCACAGCAACTCCGAGACCCAGCGCCAGCCAGTCGCGCGTCTGTGCGACCAGCTGCTTCATGCGCGTGCGGTTTTCACCACCGCGGTAGCAGCGTGCCTCCATGGCCATGGCCAGTTCATCAGCACGACGGAAGGCACTGATGAAGAGGGGCACCAGAAGCGGGATCAGACTCTTCGCTCGATCCACCAGCCCCCCGCTTTCGAAGTCAGCACCGCGTGCCATCTGGGCCTTCATGATCTTGTCGGCCTCTTCGATCAACGTAGGGATGAAACGTAGAGCGATGGTCATCATCATGGCCAGCTCATGGGCCGGGAGACCAACGACGCGGAGCGGGTTAAGCAGGCGCTCCAGGCCATCGGTGAGTGCGATCGGTGAAGTGGTGAGCGTTAGTAGTGATGTCGTCAAGATCAGTAGCACCAGTCTGACAGCCATGACGATGCCTTGGCGGACGCCTTCGGAATGCACCGAGATAGACCGCCAACTCCAGAGAACGGTACCGCCCTTGGTAGTAAAGACATGGATCACCATGGTAAAGGCAAGGATCCAGAGCACTGGCTTTAGGCCTCTGACGATCAGCCGCCACGGGATGGTCGACAGTATGATGGCGGTCACCGAAATGGCCACCATCAGAGTGTATCCGATCCAACCTTGCGCAACGAACAACGCTGTGATGAACAGTGCTACTAAAGCGATCTTAAAGCGTGGGTCCAGGCGATGCAGGGTAGAATCTCCTGGAAAGTATTGTCCGATGGTGACGCTCTTGAAGACGCTCATCGCTTTCTACTCCTTAGCCACTTGGCTAATTCTGTGTGGGCCTGCTGCAGAGTGACTGCATTGGCGTTGACGGGGAGACCCTGACTCCTCAGCCGCTGCATTAGGTCAGTCACTTGCGGGATGTCCAAGCCCATGGATCGCAGTCGCTCAGCCTCAGCAAACAAGTTCTCCGGCTTGCCTTCCATGGCGAGGCGACCCTGGCACATGACGAGCACGCGGCTAGCGACTCGACCGACGTCCTCCATGCTATGGGAAACAAGCACGACGGCCATGGAACGCTTCTTGTGGAGCGCCTGAACCTGGCGGAGGATATCGTCGCGACCCTGGGGATCGAGACCAGCCGTAGGCTCGTCAAGGATCAGGTACTCGGGATGCATGGCCAGCACTGAGGCTAGCGCGATGCGACGCATCTGTCCTCCAGATAGCTCGAAAGGAGAGCGATCGAGCATCGCAGTCGGGTCAAGATTGACCAACTGGAGCGCTTCTCGTATCCGCCTCTCCTGCTCTGCTTCATCAATTCTCAGCTGCCTAAGTCCAAAGGCGATCTCCTTGGCCACGGTCTCCTCGAACAGCTGATGCTCAGGGTACTGAAACACTAGCCCGACCCGTTGACGGACTCGCTTTAGATCGCTGCGCTTGTCTCTCAGGTTGATGCCATCAACAATGACCTCGCCGGAAGTGGGCTGAATCAGTCCGTTCATCAGCTGGATAAGAGAAGACTTACCTGAGCCAGTGTGTCCGATGAGACCGACGAACTCCCCCTGGTTGATGGTGAGGGTGATCTCCCTGAGGGCGTGACTCGCAAATGGCGTCCCGGGTGAGTAGACTAGGCTGGCGTTGTTTATACAGATGGGCATAATAGCTTCACCATCTCTTCTACGGTTAGCACATCGGCGCTTCCCAGTAACCCCTCACGTTTGAGCTCCCACGCCAGTTCAGTCACTTGAGGAACGTCCAGCCCCACGGTACGCAACAGGTCTACCTGTGTAAAGATTTCACGCGCTGAGCCCATGGCAACCATCCTGCCCTTATCCATGACCAAGACCCGATCCGCCTGAACTGCCTCGTTCATATGGTGGGTGATAAGGACGACAGTAATCCCTTCTGCATGAAGGCGGTGAATCGTCTCCATTACCTCCATGCGCCCCTGAGGGTCGAGCATAGCGGTGGCTTCATCCATCACCACGATGGCTGGTCTCATGGCCACGATGCCAGCAATGGCGACTCTTTGTTTCTGTCCACCTGAGAGCAGATGTGGGGCATGGGCACGATACGAACTCATTCCGACCATGGTGAGGGCTTCCTCAACCCGCGCTCGTATAAGCTCAGGGGGAAGCCCAAGATTTTCAGGACCGAAGGCCACATCCTCTTCGACGATGGTGGCCACGATCTGGTTGTCGGGGTTCTGAAACACCATTCCGACGGTTTGGCGTATCTCCCATAGTCGGTCTTTGTCTGCCGTGTCTATCCCCTTAACCCAAACACGCCCTTCAGTTGGCAACAGAAGGGCGTTTAGGTGTTTGGCTAGGGTCGACTTACCGGAGCCGTTTGGTCCGATAACGGCGAGAAACTCGCCCTGCTCGACAGAGAACGTAATCTTATCCAGCGCGCGAATGGGATGACCGTGAGCTGAGGCGTAGGTGTGTGTCAGCTCTCGAATCTCGATAATGGCTCCCATATACGCTCTCCTTCTCCTTCTAGGGCTAGTCGACTAGCTCGATCAGCACCATCGGAGCAGCATCACCCTGGCGGGGGCCAAGCTTGGTGATGCGAGTGTAACCGCCATTGCGGTTCTCGAAGCGTTTAGCTACGTTGTCAAACAGCTTCGCAACGACGGTCTCATCAGTCATAAAGGCCAACGCCTGACGACGAGCATGCAGGTCGCCACGCTTGGCCAACGTAATCATCTTTTCGGCAAAGCTACGGATCTCCTTGGCTTTGGGCTCGGTTGTTTCCACCCGTTCCTTATCCAAGAAGGACGTAACCAGGTTACGGAACAGGGCCTTACGGTGGCCACTGGTCCTTCCCAGTTTACGATAGGCCATTGTTGCTTCCCCCCTAAACTCACTTTAGCATCTTGCGTAACTCAGCATCTCGGGACTTGCATGACGTAGAACCAAGATGTCGAGGAACCCATGAGTATACCATAATGAAGTCATGCAAGTTCCCGTACTTAAGCATCCTCGGATCTCTTCAGGGACAACCCCAGAGCAGCCAGTTTCTGTTGGACTTCCTCCAGAGACTTCCTGCCTAGGTTGCGCACCTTCATCATATCTTCTTCGGTTTTCTGAGTTAGCTCTGCGACATCGTTGATGCCAGCCCGCTTGAGGCAGTTATAGGAACGAACGGAGAGGTCAAGTTCTTCGATGGTCATGGAGAGGATACGCTCTTTCTGATCCTCATTCTTGTCTTCCATGATCGGTTCGTCCACACCCTTGTCAGTCAGACCAACAAAGAGTTCCAGGTGCTCCTTGATGATACGAGCGCCTAGGCTTACCGCCTCTTCAGGACGGATGCTGCCATCGGTCCAGAGTTCCAGGGTCAAACGATCGTAGTCGGTGACTTGACCAACACGAGCGTTCTCCACCTGGTAATTGACACGAGTAATCGGAGTGAAGATTGAGTCGACCAGGATCACCCCGATGGACTGATCAGGCTTCTTGTTGCGGTCCGCCGGCACATAGCCTTTGCCACGTTCGCACGTGATCTCCGCATACAACCGACCATCTGTATCCAGAGTCGCGAGTTGCAGTTCTGGATTCAGAATGTCGACATCAGCATCAGCGATCAGATCGCTCGCTTTGACTACACCCGCCCCGTTTGCCTCAATGCGAAGGACCTTCTCCTCATCGCTGTGCAGCTTGAGGCGCAGTTCTTTCAAGTTGAGGACAAACTCTACGACATCCTCGACAACGCCGGGGATGGTAGAAAACTCGTGCTCGACCCCCTGGATACGAACCGATGTCACTGCTGCACCCGGCAAAGAGGATAGCAAGACACGACGTAAGGAATTGCCGAGCGTATGACCGTAGCCTCGCTGCAGAGGCTCAACCACGAACTTCCCGTATCGACCTGCTTCGTCGACGTTGACTACCTCAATCTTGGGGCGGTCAATCTTCTCTAGCATGGGCTAACCCTCCTTTGTACACTCTCGCCACCTGTCGGGTGTGACAGGACGTACTCCTAAGGATTAACGGGAGTACAGCTCGACGATCAAGTGCTCGGCCACCGGCACGTCGATGTCTTCACGAGCCGGAATGCCCTTCACGTAACCGCGCATCTCCATGGGATGGAGTTCCAGCCAGCCTGGCACAGCGCGAGTACCGAGGGTTTCGCCGATCGCCTTGAACTTCGGGGAGTCTTTGCTCCCAGCGCGAACTTCGACCACGTCACCCACCTTGACCAAGAAAGAAGGAATGTCGACGCGATGACCGTTGACATTGAAGTGGCCATGGCGGACCAGCTGACGAGCTTCGGGCCGGGAACCCGCGAAGCCAAGACGGTAGACGATATTGTCTAGGCGGGTCTCAAGGATCTGGAGCAAGCGCACGCCGGTAACACCTTTGGCGCGCTTAGCAACTGAGAAGTAGCGGCGGAACTGGCTCTCCAGAACGCCATACACACGACGAGCCTTTTGCTTTTCACGCAAATGAAGGCCGTACTCGGAGACCTGCTTCCGGCGACCCTGCCCATGTTGACCAGGGGGAGTGGGACGGCGCTCGATGGCGCACTTGCCAGTGTAGCAACGGTCACCCTTTAGGAATAACTTAATGCCTTCGCGGCGGCACAATCTGCAAACGGGACCAGTATACCTAGCCATGTAGCTCTTACACCTCCTAGTGACTGATTAAACGCGACGGCGCTTGGGCGGACGGCAACCGTTATGCGGAATCGGCGTAACGTCCTTGATCATGTTCACTTCGAGGCCAGCGGCTTGCAGGGAGCGAATAGCAGCTTCGCGACCCGAACCGGGACCTTTGACAAACACTTCTACTTCTTTCATGCCGTGTTCCATAGCGGCCTTAGCGGCTTGCTCGGCAGCTTGCTGAGCAGCGAACGGGGTGCTCTTCTTGGAGCCGCGGAAACCCATTCCGCCGGATGTGGCCCAGGCCACGGCATTGCCACCACGATCGGTGATGGTCACGATGGTATTGTTGAAAGTGGACCGGATATGAGCCACACCGGACTCTACGTTCTTGCGTTCACGCCGCTTGGTGCGGACAACTTTCGCTTTGGCTACCATCTTGCGCTTATCCCTCCTCGATGGACAAATACGTTATTTCTTCTTGCCAGCGATGGTACGGCGCGGGCCTTTACGGGTACGCGCATTGGTCTTAGTTCTCTGGCCGCGGACAGGCAGCCCGCGACGATGACGAAGGCCACGGTAGCAACCGATGTCGACCAGACGCTTGATATTGGCGGATACTTCACGGCGAAGGTCGCCCTCCACGCGATAATCGCGGTCGATGGTCTCGCGGAGCTTGGCAACCTCACCTTCGGTAAGGTCCCGAACGCGTGTGTCGGGATTGACACCTGTGTTAGCCAAAATGGTCTGGGAAGTGGACAGTCCGATACCGAAGATATAGGTCAGCGCTACTTCAACGCGCTTATCTCTGGGTAAGTCTACACCCGAAATACGTGCCATTAACTCTTTGCACCTCCATTGTCTATCCCAGCCGACAGGTAGGGGTCCCGATGTGATCGGTCAGCCGCGCCCCAGAGCCCGCTGAGCCTAACCCTGTTTTTGTTTATGCTTGGGATTCTCGCAGATCACCATTACGCGTCCGTGACGCTTGATGATCTTGCACTTCTCACACATCACCTTCACTGAAGGCCGTACTTTCACGGTGGTCGCCTCCTTTTCCCCCTGGACGTTACTTGAGTCGATAGGTGATACGCCCACGGGTCAGATCGTACGGTGACAATTCCAACTTGACGCGATCGCCAGTAAGAATGCGAATGAAATTCAGCTTGAGCTTACCCGAAACATGGGCTAGCACCTTATGACCGTTTTCGAGCTCCACGCGAAACATCGCGTTTGGCAACGGTTCGATGACAATACCCTCGATTTCAATGACATCCTGCTTTGACATAGGCTTGTTGCTCCAACCTCCCTCTACATCAGGCGCACCGCACGAGATCAACGTGTGGAGAGCCCAAGGTATTTGACTACAGGCGTGTTAGGATTACTGGACCATCGGTCGTAATGGCCACCGTATGCTCAAAGTGAGCTGACGGCCGCCGGTCACTGGTGACCACCGTCCAGCCATCGGGCATGGACTCAACGGCAAAGGTGCCGGCGTTCACCATGGGTTCGATAGCGAGGACCATTCCTACCTTCAGTCGAGGTCCTCGGCCCGGCGGACCAAAATTGGGGATCTGGGGATCCTCATGCATCGCCCGTCCGATCCCGTGTCCAACATAGTCCCTAACTACTCCAAGTCCGCAGGCCTCAACATGGCCCTGCACGGCATGGGAGATGTCAGAAAGGCGCTGCCCTTCTCTTGCCTGCGCGATACCCTTGTAGAGGGACTCCTCTGTGACCTGGAGCAATCGGGCTGTCTCAGCATCGATCATTCCAACAGGCAAAGTCACCGCGGCGTCACCGTGAAAACCATTCACCTGTGCGCCGACATCAATACTGATAATATCGCCACTTCGCAGGACTTTCATTCCAGGGATACCATGAACTACCTCTTCGTTCACCGAGGCACAGATGCTTGCGGGGAAGCCGTTATACCCCTTGAACGAGGGTAGGGCCCCAGCCTTTAGGATGATCCCCTCGGCCAGTCGATCGAGCTCAGCAGTGCTGACCCCCGGGGCAACGGCCTTGGTCAACGCATCTAGGACCTGTGCGACCACCCGACCAGCCTCACGCATACATTGGATCTCTTGGGCCGATTTTAGGATGATCATCCGCGTCGCCTCACTACTGTGCAAATGGCCTGCTCCACTTCATCCATGCTCTTCGAACCATCGATGGGCTCGAGGAGACCGCGCTGGTCATAGAACTCGACCAGGGGAGCGGTCTGTGCGAGGTACACGTCTAGGCGCTTCCTCGCAGTGGCCTCTGAGTCATCCACCCGTTGGTAAAGCTCGCCACCGCACTGATCGCAGCGGCCGGCCACCTGTGGTGGGTTGAAGATCACGTGATACGGTGCGGCGCATTGACGGCAGATGTAGCGCCCAGTCAAGCGAGCAACTAGGTCTTCCAGAGGTACTTCAATGTTGATCACGAGGTCGATCGGGCGTCCGAGTTTGCCGAGCATTGTCTCTAGCGCCTCGGCTTGGGCAAGCGTGCGCGGAAAACCATCGAGGAGGAACCCTTTCTGGCAATCCGGCTTACTCAAGCGTTCTTGGACGATTCCGATGGTGACATCGTCAGGAACCAGTTGCCCGGCGTCCATAAAGCCTTTGGCTTTCAGACCGAGGGCGGTACCCTCACTGACAGCCGCACGGAACATGTCACCGGTTGAGATATGAGGAACGCTAAACTCCTTGACGATCCCATCTGCCTGTGTGCCTTTACCAGCACCAGGCGGGCCCATCAAAATGAGGTTCATCAACAGGACCTCCCTTATTTAAGGAAGCCTTGGTAATGGCGCATCATTACTTGAGCTTCGATCTGTTTCATTGTCTCAAGGGCAACACCGACTGCGATCAGCAGGGTGGTGGAACCGAAAGACGTTGAAACCTTGGTGAGCTGGATCAGTAGGATCGGCAACACAACCAGGACACACAGGAACATGGCGCCTGCTAGAGTGATGCGATCCATGACCTTGCTCAGGTAGTCGATGGTCGGCTTGCCTGGACGAATACCAGGGATGAAGCCACCATGCTTCTTCATGTTATTGGCGATCTCCATGGGGTTGAACTGGATCGCGGTGTAGAAATAACTGAAGAAGAGGATCAACAAGATGTAGAGAACGGTGTGAAGCCAGCCGCCCCAGCGGAAGACCTTCTCAATGTTGCGAGCCCAGTTGGCGTTAATGAACTGCACCACAGTCTGGGGGAACATCAGCAGCGATGAGGCGAAGATGACGGGCATAACCCCAGCTTGGTTAACACGCAGAGGGATATGAGTGGTCTGTCCGCCATATACCCGGCGACCAACAACGCGCTTAGCGTATTGGACCGGAATGCGCCGCTGACCTTCTTGGACGATGATGACGCCCACGATGCTGGCGACTGACAACAACAGGAAGAGCAACCCGCCCCAGATCGGAGCTGACTTATAGTATACTGCTTGGCCAACGTGGTAGAAGTCTGCTGGCATACGCGACACGATACCGATGAAGATGATCAGTGAGATACCGTTGCCGATCCCTTTGTCCGTGATCAGCTCCCCAAGCCACATCAGGAAGGCGGTACCAGCAGTGAGCGTCAAAGCGATGATGGTGTAAGCGATGAAACCACGATTAACAACCGCACCACTCTGACCTAAACCGTAAGCGGTAGCGAACCCCTGAAGCATGGCGAGACCGATGGTCAAGTACCGGGTGTACTGGTTCATCTTCTTCCGGCCCTCTTCGCCCTCCTTCGCCAACTCCTCCAACTTGGGGATAACGACGGTCAGCAGTTGGAGAATGATCGAAGCGGTGATGTAAGGACCGACCGTCATGGCGAAGATTGAGAAGTTCTTCAGGGCACCACCAGAGATGGTATCCAAGAAGTTGAACAGATCGCCACGACTAAAGAGCTGTGTGATAGCTGCCCTGTTGATCCGAGGCACCGGGATATGAGCACCGAGACGGTAGATGATCAGCATTCCCAGGGTGAAGAGCATCCGCCGACGCAGGTCGGCGATTTTCCATGCATTCCTCAGGGTGGAAAACACCTAAATCACCTCTGCTTTGCCACCGGCGGCATTAATTTTTTCGGTAGCTGTTTCGCTGAACTTGTGAGCTCTAACGGTGAGGGCCTTACTGAGATCACCATGTCCTAGGACCTTTACATCCAGATCCAGAGTGTTGATCAGGCCTTCTTGGAAGAGTAGTTCAGGGGTAACGACCGTACCGGCATCAAAGCGCTCGAGGAACTTGATATTGACCAAGGCAAAAGCCTTCTTGAAATTGGCGTTGTTGAAACCGCGCTTGGGCAAGCGGCGGAACAAGGGCATCTGACCGCCCTCAAAACCCGGACGAACACCACCACCGGTACGAGACCATTGGCCTTTGTGACCGCGGGTGGAGGTCTTGCCCATACCGGAACCGAGGCCGCGACCTACGCGACGACGTTCCTTACGGGCACCTGCCGCAGGCTTCAATTCATGTAGCTTCACGGAGAGCACCTCCCTCTAGACTAACGTAACTGGTGCCTTACGCCTCGACCTCTTCGACGCGCAACATGTGCGTGATCTTGGTGATCATGCCGCGGATCTCTGGAGTATCATAAAGCACGACACTGGATTCACGCTTGGTCAGACCGAGCGTGCGGGCGATCACCCGCTGGTTTTCTGGACGACCCCCAAAACCACGCACGAGGGTCACCTTGATCTGCTTACTCATGGTTTAGCCCCCTAACCTTGGAGTTCTTCCACGCTCTTACCGCGCAGTTTGGCCACTTGTTCGACGGTCTTGACAGTCTCGAGGCCTTTGATGGTAGCGCGCACTTGGTTAAGGGCGTTGGCAGAGCCAAGCGACTTGGTCAGAATGTCGCGGATACCAGCAAGCTCTAAAACGGCGCGCACCGGGCCACCGGCGATAACTCCGGTACCTGCGCTAGCCGGCTTCAACAAGACTTCGCCAGATCCATACCGACCAATGATTTGATGGGGGATGGTGGTGCCAACAACCGGAACCTTGATCAGGTTCTTCTTGGCATCTTCCATCCCTTTACGGATGGCATCCTGCACTTCCTTCGCTTTGCCTACACCAGCACCAACGTGCCCGTTCTGGTCACCGACAACAACGAGAGCCCGGAAGCGACGGATACGGCCGCCCTTAACGGTCTTGGAAACAGGACCGATGGAGACGACCTTTTCGGTCAGTTCCAAATGGCTCGGATCAATCCGCTGCATTGATTTCCCTCCCAACGATCTCCTAGAATTCCAGACCGGCTTCACGAGCTGCATCGGCTAGAGCAGCGATGCGGCCATGATAGAGATAACCACCACGATCGAAAACGACACCCTTGAGCCCCTTCTCCTGAGCACGCTTGGCAACAAGAGTACCCACGAGCTTGGCCGCTGCAACGCTTCCACCGTTGGTGAACTGACCTTTTAGTTCCTTATCCAGGGTCGAAGCCGCAACGAGCGTCGTCCCAACGGAATCATCAATAATCTGAGCGTAGATATGCTGACCGCTGCGGAAGACGTTGAGACGCGGACGTTCTGTAGTCCCAGCGATCTTTCTCCGCACGCGAGCGTGACGGACCATGCGAGCCTTATTGGCATCTCCTTTACGGATCACAACGGCTCACTCCTTTCCTACAGACATTCCTACTTACCGGTCTTGCCGACCTTACGACGGACTACTTCACCCTCATACCGGATACCCTTGCCCAGATACGGCTCGGGCTCACGGACACCGCGAATGTTGGCGGCAAGGGCCCCAACTTTCTCTTTGTCGATACCCTTGACGATCATCTTGTTGGGAGCCGGCACGTCGACTTCTAACCCTTCTTCGGGGGTGAATTCGACGGGATGTGAGTAACCAATGGTAAGGACCAATTTGCGTCCCTGTTTTGCAGCCCTATAACCAACACCCTCAATATCCAGGCCCTTCTGGAAGCCCTTGCTCACGCCGTCGACCATGTTGGCGACAAGTGTGCGGGTCAGACCATGCAGGGAGCGATGAAGTTTGCCATCAGTCGGACGAGTTACGACTAGGTTACCGTCCTCCAATGTCACTTTCATGTCCTGGTGTAGGGTGCGGTTCAAGGTGCCCTTGGGTCCTTTTACCGTGACCACATTGCCTTCCACGGTGACGTTGACGCCCTGAGGAATGGCAATCGGTTTTCTACCAATGCGTGACACGATCGAGCACCTCCTTGTTACCAGATATAGCAGAGAACCTCGCCGCCAAGGCCAGCCTGACGTGCTTGTTTGTCACTCATAAGTCCTTTGGTGGTGGAGACAACCGCCACCCCGAGACCGCCTAGAACCTTCGGCATTTCGTCCTTGCGGACATAAACGCGTAGGCCGGGCTTAGAGATCCGCTTGATCCCGGTGATGACCCGTTCACGATTGGTTCCGTACTTGAGGAACACGCGCAAGACGCCTTGCTTATCGTCATTGATCACCTGGTAGTCACGGATGAAACCCTCGCTCTTCATGATCTCTGCCAGAGCGAACTTTAGCTTGGATCCGGGAATATCCACCTTTTCGTGGTAGACCACATTCGCGTTGCGAATGCGTGTTAGCATGTCAGCAATAGGATCGGTCATGACCATGGAAGTGACCTCCTTCCTTTCGTAATTACCAGCTTGCCTTCCTAACGCCAGGGATCTGCCCCTTATGGGCTAGGTTGCGGAAGCAGATACGGCAAACTCCAAACTTTCTCATATAAGCATGCGGACGTCCGCAGATCTTGCAGCGGTTATAGGCCTGAACCTTGAACTTCGCTGGGAGACTCTGCTTAATCTTGAGTGACGTCTTGGCCATAGGTCTACCTCCTTACGAGTGGTTAGCTTTTGAAGGGCATCCCGAGCAGCTTGAGTAGTTCAAATGCCTCTTCATCGGTGGGCGCTGTCGTCACGATGGTGACATCCAAACCACGGATCTTATCAACCTTGTCGTAATCAATCTCGGGGAAGATAAGCTGTTCCTTAACCCCCAGCGAGTAGTTGCCGCGACCGTCGAACGCCTTGGGTGAGACGCCGCCGAAGTCACGAACGCGGGGAAGGTTCACATTCATCAGCTTATCCAGGAAGGCCCACATCCGCTCACCACGTAAGGTGACCTTTGCGCCGATGGACATGCCCTCGCGCAACTTGAAGTTAGAGATGGACTTCTTTGCCTTGGTGATGATGGGCTTCTGCCCAGCAATCGTCCCTAACTCGCTGACAGCTGCATCGAGTACTTTAGCGTTTTGGATGGCGTCCCCGACACCCATGTTTAGCACGATCTTCTCAACACGAGGGATCTGCATAACGCTCTTGTATTTGAACCTCTCCATCATGGCGGGAGCGACTTCCGTCAGATACTTGTCTTTCAGTCTGGCCACGAGCTTTGACCTCCCTTCCTACAACCTATTTATCCAAGACCTCGCCGCACTTTTTGCAAAAACGAACATGGGAACCATCGGCAAGGACCTTGCTGCCAGTACGGGACGGCTTGCGGCAATTCTTGCACACGAGCATCACCTTGGCTGCGTAGACGGGGGCTTCACGCTCAATGATACCGCCATGTTGGTTCTGGGCGTTGGGCCGGGTATGGCGCTTGATAATGTTGACGCCTTCCACGATTACCTTGCCCTCGCGGGGCATAGCCACCAACACGTTACCGCGCTTGCCTTTATCCTTACCGGAAAGGAGAACCACTTGGTCACCCTTTTTCACATGCATCTTAGGTGTGGTCACTTAGGACACCTCCCCACTAGCCTATCAACGGATCTTAACATTCTTCATCCTCAAGTTTAGAGGACCTCAGGAGCAAGCGAGACAATCTTCATGTAGTCCTTCTCGCGAAGCTCGCGGGCCACTGGCCCAAAGATACGGGTACCCTTGGGGTTCTTGTCGTTGTTGATGATGACAGCGGCATTGTCATCGAACCGGATGTAAGATCCGTCATTACGACCGAGGCCCTTACTGGTCCGAACGATGACTGCCTTGACTACATCACCCTTTTTGACAACACCGCCGGGTGTGGCGGACTTAACAGAAGCAACGATTACGTCACCAACACTACCGTAACGACGATAGTGACCGCCCATAACGCGGATGCACATGATCTGCTTGGCACCAGTGTTATCAGCTACGTTTAGTATGGTCTGTTGCTGAATCATCTCGGAAGTTCCCCCTTTCGCCGGAGTGGAAAGAAGCTATTTGGCCCGTTCGATGATCTCCACCAGGCGCCATCTCTTGTCTTTTGAGAGGGGTCTGGTTTCCATGATCAGCACCTTGTCGCCTTCGTTGCAGGCGTTCTCTTCATCATGGGCCTTGAACTTGGTGGTCCTCTTCAGGGTTTTGCCGTAGAGCTTGTGCTGAACCATGGTCTCAACGGCAACGACGATGGTCTTATCCATCTTATTGCTAACAACTACGCCGGTTCTGGTCTTGCGGCGAGCGCGTTCTTCCACGAGTGTTGCCTCCTTCCGATGCTCGGATCAGGTTCTGATCGCTGCTCGGCCATTAACCGATGTTCAGTTCCCGTTCACGAATACGGGTCTTGACGCGGGCAATGGCCTTTCTGACCTCACGGATGCGGGTATGGTTTTCCAGTTGCCCCGTGGCCAGTTGGAAACGGAGGTTAAACAGCTCATCCTTCAAGCTGGCGAGCTTCTGCTCAAGCTCGGCGACATTCCCGTCGCGAATCTGCTTGCGCAATTCATTAACCTTCATTTGCTTCACCACCCACTTCTTCACGCTTTACAAACTTGGTTCTGATGGGCAGCTTATGGGCAGCCAGGCGAAGAGCTTCACGGGCATCTTCTTCAGATACGCCAGCGATCTCGAACATCATGCGACCTGGCTTTACGACTGCTACCCAGAACTCTGGAGCGCCCTTACCACTACCCATACGGGTTTCGGCAGGCTTAGCAGTTACCGGCTTATCAGGGAAGATCTTAATCCAGACCTTACCACCGCGCTTGATATAACGGGTCATGGCAACACGAGCGGCCTCAATCTGACGGTTGGTAACCCAGGCAGCCTCGAGAGCTTGGAGACCGAACTCACCGACGCTCAACTCACGACCGCCTTTGGCCTGACCGCGCATTTTGCCGCGCTGTTGTTTACGATACTTGACGCGTTTCGGGAGCAGCATCTTACTTGCCTCCTTCCTTCACTTCCACCCGCTTGGCCTTGGGAAGGACCTGGCCTCTGTAAATCCACACCTTAACACCGATCTTACCATAAGTGGTGTTGGCTTCGGCAAAGCCGTAGTGGATATCGGCACGCAGGGTATGAAGGGGAATGGTTCCTTCATGGAACTCTTCTTCGCGGGCGATCTCAGCGCCGCCGAGACGACCGTTACAACCGACCTTGATCCCCTTGATGCCAGTACGCATAGCCCGTTGAATGGACTGCTTCATGGCACGACGGAAACCAATACGCTTCTCCAACTGAGCTGCGATGCTTTCAGCAACGAGCTGTGCGTCGGCCTCAGCGATCTTAATCTCCTGGACCTTGAGGTTTACATTGCGCTTGGTCATGGCCTCTAGGGTCTTGCGCAACTCCTCGATACCCGAGCCACCACGGCCGATAACGATGCCGGGCTTAGCGGTGTGCAGGATAATGGCAAGACGATTGCCAGAACGCTCGATCTCCACTTTGGAGAGACCGGCATGATAAAGCTTGGTCTTTAGGAACTTACGGATCTTAAAGTCCTGGAGCAGGAGATCGGAGAAATCCTTACCTGCGAACCAGCGGGATTCCCAATCTCTGATGATCCCAAGACGCAATCCGTTCGGATGAATTTTCTGGCCCACTCGTTATCCCTCCTTTATTCGACTGCGGCCCTTATTTCCCTTGGCGCTCCTTCACCACGATGGTGATATGGCTGGAACGCTTGAGAATGGGGAATGCACGACCACGTTGACGAGGTTGGGCACGCTTCAGTGTAGGCCCTTGATCGACATACGCCTCAGCGACATAAAGGCTAGAGGGATCCATGTCGAAGTTGTTCTCGGCATTGGCCGCCGCCGACTTCACGACCTTGGCAATCACAGTGGAGGCTACCTTGGGAGTGAAGCGGAGGATGGCCAGGGCTTCAGCAACATTCTTGCCCCGGATGTTGTCAACAACAATCCTTACTTTCCGGGGGGCGATACGGACGTAACGCACAATGGCTTTGGCTTCCATTAGTTATCCCCCCTACTTTTTGCCCGTCGCACGCTCAGCGGAACCCCCATGCCCGCGGAAGTGGCGGGTAGGTGCAAACTCACCGAGCTTGTGACCGATCATATCTTCACTGATATAAACTGGAACATGCTTTTTGCCATCATGAACCGCGATGGTGTGGCCAACCATTTCCGGAATGATGGTGGAAGCCCGGGACCAGGTCTTAACAACCTGCTTCTGATGCTTCTCGTTCATCATGCGGACTTTAGCCAGCAGATGGTCTGCCACAAAGGGTCCTTTGCGAACGGATCTGGACATGACGCGGCCTCCCTTCTACTACTTGCTGCGTCTGGTGACGATGTATTTGTCAGACGCTTTCTTCTTGCGGGTCTTGTAGCCGAGGGTCGGCTTACCCCATGGAGTCACAGGGCTCTTACGGCCGATCGGGGACTTACCCTCACCACCACCATGTGGATGGTCGACAGGGTTCATTACCACACCACGGACGGTAGGACGGATACCCATATGACGGGTGCGGCCAGCCTTACCGATGCTGACGTTCTCATGATCGAGGTTACCCACTTGGCCAACAGTAGCCTTGCAGTTGCCGTGGATCAAGCGCATCTCATTGGATGGAAGACGAACGTGAACGTACTCGCTCTCCTTGGCCATGAGCTGAGCCGAAACTCCAGCAGAGCGAACCAGCTGAGCACCCTTGCCGGGCTTCAGTTCGATGTTGTGGATAACAGTACCTACAGGGATCTTCTTCAACGGCAATGCGTTGCCAGGCTTGATGTCGACTTCGTCACCGGACGCGACCAGATCACCAACGCTCAGACCGTAGGGAGCTACGATATAACGCTTTTCCCCATCAGCATACTGGAGCAGTGCGATATTGGCGGAACGATTCGGATCGTACTCGATGGAGGCTACCTTAGCCGGCACACCATCTTTGTCACGCTTGAAGTCGATAATGCGATACTGACGTTTTGCCCCGCCACCTTGATGGCGAACCGTCATGCGACCGGTATTGTTGCGTCCACCGCGGTTCTTTAGGGGCGCGAGCAGAGACTTTTCAGGCTCTGTACGCGTAATCTCCTCTTTGAACGCGAGGACGGTCATAGCACGGAGCGCAGGGGAGGTGGGCCTGTATTTTTTTATCGCCATGATCCTTACCTCCTACTTGACCTTTCTTCTCGAACCCGTGTATTAGAGCCCTTCGAAGAACTTGATGGGCTTGCTGTCCTTGGCGAGGGTCACAATAGCCTTCTTCCACTCGGAGGTATGGCCGACATGCTTACCCATGCGCTTGGGCTTGCCAGGAACACGCATGGTGTTGACAGCGTCTACCTTGACGTCGAAGATGACCTCGACAGCGTGTTTGATCTCGATCTTATTGGCCTTGGGATCAACTCTGAAGGTATAACGCCCCTCTGCCATCTGACCATTGGTTTTTTCAGTTACGACAGGTTTTTGGATGATGTCGCGAGGCTCACGCATCGGCATATACCTCCTCAACCTTGCCTACCGCATCCTTGGTGATGACTAGCTTGTCGGCGAGCAAAATATCATAGACATTTAGGGCTTCGGCGAACATGGTCTTAACACCAGGAATGTTGCGGGCGGACAGGTGGACGTTCTGATCGGGTTGCTGGGTGATCACCAGAGCCTTCTTAGCAATCTTAAGGTTGCTGAGAAGGGTGGTAATCGCCTTGGTCTTGGGTTGGTCAATGCTAAGAGTATCAAGCACGATCAGATCGCCAGCTTGGACCTTGGCGGTGAGCGCGGATTTCATAGCTAGACGGCGAAGACGCTTGGGCATGGCCATACGATAGCTACGCGGTTGAGGCCCGAAGGTGACGCCACCCTTTCTCCATAGGGGCGAACGGGTGCTGCCGACACGGGCATGACCGGTACCTTTTTGCCGCCAAGGCTTCTTCCCGCCTCCCTTGACCATGGCACGGGTCTTGGTGGCGTGGTTGCCCTGGCGCTGTGCGGCCAGGTAGGTTACCACAGCCTGATGAAGTGTGGGTTCACTGATCTCGATGCCAAAGACGTCGTCGCGCAGTTCGATCTGACCGACATTTTCACCTTTGACGTTGTAAACAGCTACGGTGGGCATAGCCTATCCTCCTTTCCGGGGCATTGGCAGATTTATGCTTTGGCGGCATTCTTAACGGTGACAACTGCACCGTTGACGCCTGGGACGGAGCCCTTAACCAAGAGCAAATTGCGCTCTGCGTCAACCTTGACAACCTTAAGGTTTTGAATGGTAACGCGATCGACACCTAGGTGACCAGGCATCTTACGGTTCTTGAAAACACGAGCAGCCGCGCGGCTACTCAAAGAACCAACACCGCGATGATACTTGGAGCCATGACCCATCGGACCACGGTGGAAGCCCCAACGCTTGATGCCGCCGGCATAGCCGCGACCACGCGAGATGGCGCTTACATCAACGATGTCGCCTTCAGCAAACTGCTGTTCAACGCGGATCTCCTGACCGACTTCAAGCTGATCGGCATTCTCCAAACGTAGTTCTTTCAAATAACGCTTGGTCTTTTGACCAACCTTCTGGAAGTGGCCCTTCTCCGGTTTGTTGAGCTTGCGGTCGGGAATGTCGACGAAGCCGACCTGAACGGCAGAGTAGCCGTCGTTAGCGGTGGTCTTCTTTTGGACCACAGTGCACGGGCCTGCTTCTATTACAGTCACTGGAACAACCTCACCGTTGGCGATGAATATCTGGGTCATTCCAAGTTTCTTTCCCATGATTGCCTTCTTCACAACTTACACCTCCCTGTTGCCTCTAGGCACCTAGAGCTTAATCTCGATGTCCACACCAGCCGGCAGATCGAGCTTCATCAGATCATTGACAGTCTTCGGTGAGGGATCGAGGATATCGATCAAGCGCTTATGTGTGCGCATCTCGAACTGCTCACGGGAGTCTTTATACTTGTGGACTGCCCGAAGAATCGTGTACAGATTCTTCTCCGTTGGCAGCGGGATCGGCCCTGATACCGTGGCACCGGTCCGTTTGGCGGTCTCAACGATCTTCTCAGCAGAAGAGTCGAGCAGTTGATGGTCGAAAGCCTTAAGGCGAATACGGATCTTCTGTTGTGCCAAGAGATTTCCCTCCTTTGCGCCCGATCAGCGGACATTCTCAGCAAAAACTCCTCGCCTGACGCCGCGAGGGCGTCAGCGGGCAACCTTTTGCCTCATCGCGTTTTGGTACCGATTACACTTACTACCGATCGCATTCTAGGCACTGATCCTAGACACAAAAAAAGGGGATTGGGGTGCCGTCGCACGGGCAGCACCCGTTTTCCCTCCCACATGCGATGCAGGGTAAGCCAGGGTGTGACGACTATTCGAGGATCGAAGCGACAACGCCAGCACCAACGGTACGGCCGCCTTCACGGATGGCGAAGCGCAGACCTTCTTCGATAG
>CAYOCI010000053.1:0-28099 GCA_964402415.1 uncultured Clostridia bacterium | reverse complement strand
GCACCAACGGTACGGCCGCCTTCACGGATGGCGAAGCGCAGACCTTCTTCGATAGCGATGGTGGTGATCAGCTCGATGGTCATCTCGATGTTGTCGCCGGGAACAACCATCTCAACGCCCTCAGGAAGCTTGATGTTACCGGTTACGTCAGTGGTGCGGAAGTAGAACTGGGGGCGATACCCGTTGAAGAACGGAGTATGACGACCGCCTTCTTCCTTGGACAGAACGTAAACGTTGGCAGTGAACTTGGTGTGGGGCTTGATGGAACCGGGCTTGGCCAAGACCTGACCACGCTCGATATCCTTACGGTCTACACCGCGAAGCAGGACGCCTACGTTGTCACCAGCCATGGCGGAGTCGAGTAGCTTGCGAAACATCTCTACGCCGGTAACGACGGTCTTACGAGGCTTCTCCATCAGACCAACGATCTCGACTTCGTCGGAGACCTTGATGGTACCACGCTCAACACGACCAGTGGCAACGGTACCACGACCGGTGATGGTGAAGACGTCCTCAACAGGCATCAAGAAGGGCTTGTCGGTGGCGCGTTCCGGAGTGGGGATGTAGCTATCCACTTCGTCCATCAGCTTCCACAGCTGGCCGCACCATTGGCAGTCACGCTTACCGCAACCGCACTCGCCGGCCTTCAGAGCGGAACCAGCAACGATCGGGGTCTCGTCGCCAGGATAGTTGTAATGGGTGAGCAGTTCGCGGACTTCCATCTCGACGAGCTCGAGGATCTCGGGATCGTCAACCATGTCAGCCTTGTTCAGGAAGACGACCATCTTGGGAACGCCGACCTGGTAGGCGAGCAGGATGTGCTCACGGGTCTGAGGCATCGGGCCATCAGCAGCGGAGACGACCAGGATGGCGCCGTCCATCTGAGCAGCACCGGTGATCATGTTCTTGACGTAGTCAGCATGGCCAGGGCAGTCCACGTGGGCGTAGTGACGCTTCTCAGTCTCATACTCAACGTGGGCGGTGTTGATGGTGATTCCACGAGCCTTTTCCTCAGGAGCTTTGTCGATATCGGCGTAGTTCATGACAGCTGCGCCACCGGTGGTGGAGATAACCTTGGTCAGAGCAGCGGTCAAGGTGGTCTTACCATGGTCGATATGACCGATGGTACCGATGTTGACATGGGGTTTGGTGCGCTCGAACTTCTTCTTTGCCATCGTCTTTCTCCTCCTCGCAGATCAATCCCGAAAATTGTCTGACTGCACGGGGTTAGCCCCCGTGCCCGTCTGCAGAGGTCTACGCTCCCCGCCAAGGCCAACGACCTAACGAAAGAGACGACTCTCACTACCTCGCGGCTAATTTTCGACGCTCGTCCACGCGTTTCCTTCCGCTGTGAACAATGTATGATCTCAGTGCAGCCACCAGAGATGCACAAAGATGAGAATTCCCGCGGCCCACAGCCCGCTGCCCACAGTGGGGCTAGTGCGGTGAATCGAGCGGGACGGTTTCGTCCTCTGTGGTGCCCGAATGGCGGCATGGGGAACTAATATGGTGTACGCAAAAACTCCCGCCCCTAAGGGGCGGGAGTAAATGACGGAGTATGGAGCTCACGACCGGGATTGAACCGGTGACCTTATCCTTACCAAGGATACGCTCTACCGACTGAGCTACGTGAGCATGTGGTTGCGGGGACAGGATTTGAACCTGTGACCTCCGGGTTATGAGCCCGACGAGCTACCAGACTGCTCTACCCCGCGATGTTATGTTGTGTTTCTATCAGACCACCAATGGGTTGTAAAATTGGTTGCGGGGACAGGATTTGAACCTGCGACCTCCGGGTTATGAGCCCGACGAGCTACCAGACTGCTCTACCCCGCGACGATTTATGAAGTTGGAGCGGGAGACGGGGATCGAACCCGCACGGCCAGCTTGGAAGGCTGGAACTCTACCATTGAGCTACTCCCGCTTAACCGCACAAGCTCTGAGTAAGAATGGTGGCGGGGACTGGATTCGAACCAGTGAAGGCGTACACCAGCAGATTTACAGTCTGCCCCCTTTGGCCAGCTCGGGAACCCCGCCATCTTAAAACTAGGCTTCATGCCATATGCAATTTGCCCGTCACTGCCGCGCTCGCCGCAGCGACATTAAATACTATACCGCACCACGAAACCGATGTCAAGATGCAAACCTTGGTTATACGCGCCCGGTCATGCAGGTGTGATCTCAGCCTCTTTTTCGCGGTCCGCCAGGTATTTCTCGAGCTTCCTCTTGACTCTCTGCAGAGCGTTATCGATCGATTTCACCTGTCGACGCAGCATCACAGCGATCTCTTGGTATGACTTTCCATTTAAATATGCCAAGAGAACCTTCCATTCGAGGTCGCTCAATAAGCTGCCTAGTTTCTCTTCGATATCATGAAACTCCTCGCGGTGTATCATGATCTCCTCTGGATCGGTCACCTTAGCGCCGACGATGACATCGAGAAGAGTCCTATCGGATTCCTCGTCGTAGATCGGGCGGTTTAGTGAGACATACGAGTTGAGAGGCATATGCTTCTGGCGAGTGGCTGTCTTAATCGCAGTGATGATCTGACGGGTAATGCACAGTTCAGCGAAGGAACGGAACGATGTGAACTTGTCTTGACGGAAGTCACGAACCGCCTTATAGAGACCGATCCATCCCTCTTGGATTATGTCCTCTTTGTCAGCACCGACCAGAAAATAGGTCCTCGCCTTTGCGCGAACAAAGGCACGGTACTTGTTTAGCAGATACTCTAGCGCCTCGGAGCATCCCTCGCGCGCGGCTATGGCTACGTCTTCTTCAGACATTAGCTCATAGCTGAGAAAAACATCTTGCTGGGGAATGCCGCTCATGCCATCGCCTCCGCTTGTCCCTCGTTGCCGCGAGACCATTATACCGTGCTTTGACAAAGACCGTCAAGCAATATGTCAACTACGCGGGAAGGTTGCCGCTTGATGGCGAAGCGTGTTGGTGCAAGGTAAAGCCCGAGACAAACAGCAACGTCGTCTCGGGCATTCGTCTACAGCGTGACTCAGGATTGACTGTGGCGTTGGCGGACAACCTCATACAGCACCAAGGCGCCTGCAACGCTGGCGTTTAGGCTGGCAACTTGCCCTTTCATCGGCAGGCTGACGATAAAATCGCATTTCTCACGGATCAGGCGACTGATCCCCTTGCCTTCGGCTCCAACTACAACCGCCAGAGGGCCGGACAACTTTGTGCCATAGATGAAGTCACCATCCATATCCGCCCCTGCAACCCACAGCCCTTTCTCTTTGAGCTGCTCTATGGCTTGTCCCAGATTGACGACTTGGGCAATCTCGACGTATTCAATCGCACCTGCCGAGACCTTGGCGACAGTGGAGGTGAGACCAACAGCTCGGCGCTCGCGCATGACGACACCATGCACACCCGCCGCGTGAGCGGTGCGGAGCAAAGAACCTACATTATGGGGGTCTTCCAGGCCATCAAGGATAAGAATGAACGGGTCTTCGCCACGTTTACGGGCAATCTCCACGATCTCGTCCAGATCTACGAAGCGTTTGGGAGTGGCAACAGCCACAACGCCTTGGTGTGTCTTTTGTTCGCTTTCGCGGTCGAGGAGTTCACGTTCGACGAACTGAACGCGGATGCCCGCCTCTTCTGCCAGTTGCAGAAGCTCATCGATCGGTCGGCCTCGCACCTGTTTGGCCACCATGATCTTCTCAATCGGCCGACCTGCCTTGATTGCCTCTATAACTGGGTGTCGCCCTTCGATGCGATCCATTGACTATTCCTCCATATAAGCCCGAGGCATCCGCCGTCAGCCATCAGTAGAGGCGTGAGGCGGATCACCTGATAGGGTCGCGATACACTCGCCAGTAATACTAATACTAGTTCCCAATGCCACCTCGCAACACCACAGGGGGATGAAAGGTTCCATCCCGCGCATGATCGACCCCACTGCGGGCTGTAGGCTACGGGCGTCTCATACTCAGCTATTGCATCTCGGTGCGGCGCTTAGCCAGAGGGGCCCGACCGCAACTCATCTTGCCTTCGTAACAGACACCCTCGGTCACACAGGTCGGTCCCACATGTGCGAAGAGGCTCGGGGCCACCTCACGAACAGCGCTGAGCATCAGGGCTGCAAGCTGCCTGATCTCCCACTGGGCACGGCTGCAAAGGCGATGCTCAAAGAAGTTGTACAGGCTACGCGCGTTCATGGTACAGACAAGTTTGGTTTCGCAGGCATTGGGCAGGACATACCTGGCGTCCTCCTGGTGTACAAACGCCAGCAGCTGGTTGTAGGCCTCCTGCGCAGCCTCCATATGCTTGATGAAGATGGCTTTTGACTCATCGCTTTTGGCAATGGAAGGCGGGATGACGTAGTCGAACTGCGATTCCTTTACATAGCGCTGGGACTGTTGAGAATATGAAGCGATCCTGTGACGTACCAGCTGATGCGAGAGCGACCGACTGACACCCTCGATGGCGAAGGAAAAGCTCACGTGTTCGATCGGTGACAGATGACCCATCTCGGTTAGCATGCGCAAGAAGCCTTGGGTCTTATGATCGTCCAGCTTCTCCTTGAGGGCTTCTGCTCCGACCGATGAATAGCAGAGGCGTGCAGCCGCTGCCACCACCTTTTCGGGCTCAGGTGTGTGGCTGAGCAAAATCACTTTCATTTAAAGCTCCTCCTCTATAGTTCCTCCTTGGTTATCTCGTCTAAGAGGCTATACAGACGGTCATGCTGGCCACTTAGGTATAAGTGACCAATCAGAGCCTCAAACCCTGTCGCCAAGCGGTAGTCCGCCACATCCGCATTCTTCGGGACATGACCGCTTTTGGCGTTTCGACCCCGCCGGAGCACATCCAGCTCCTCATCGGTCAGCAACAGCTCCAGGCGATGCGCGAGTTGCGCTTGGGCACTGGCTTTGACCCAGGAGATCGCCTTACGGTGCAGCTGATTGACCTTCACGGTCTGCGTCGCCAACACCTTCTCGCGGATATAGGCTTCGTACACAGAGTCGCCCATGTAGGCCAACGCAAGCGAGTTTAGACTGCGTGGGTCAATTCTCATCTTCATTTACGCTTCCAGGTCACTCCCTGCGGAGTATCCATGAGCACGATGCCCATCTCATCAAGCTGCTTGCGGATGCGATCGGCTGTTGCCCAATCCTTGTGTGCGCGGGCCTGCTGCCGTTCTTCGATCAAGGCCTCGATCTCCTGGTCTAGATCTTCCACCTTGGCAAAGAGGCTATCGCTGACACCGAGGATCGAAGCCCAGAGGCGGAAGGCTTCTAGCAAGCGATCACCGATCTGCTTGCTCATGCTCTGCGAGGTTGACACGTGGGTGTTGATCTGGCGGCAAAGATCGAAGACCACGCCGATGGCCTCGGCGGAGTTGAAGTCATCGGCCAGTGCCAGGTCAAAACGTTCACGAGCAGCCGCGAGTTGCTCCAGCAGTCGGGTCTCCTCCCCATCGCCAGGTGCCTGTGAACCGATCGACTGCATGATGTTGCTGACGGTATTGGCGATCCTAGCCAAGGCGGTACCGCTCTGCTCTACCAGATCCTCGCTGAAAGCGATCGGACTGCGATAGTGCGTTGAAAGGATATAGAAACGGAGCACCTCTGGTCTGACCTTCTCCAAGACGTCGCGAACGCGGAAAAAGTTGTTCAGCGACTTGGACATCTTCTCGCCGCCGGGTAGCGTTACCATCCCGTGGTGCAGCCAATACTTCACGTAGGGGTGCACCCCAGTTGCGCACTCGGCCTGAGCGAGCTCGTTCTCATGGTGCGGGAAGATGATATCGACGCCACCGCCGTGCATGTCATAGGAGTTGCCCAGATACTCGGTGGACATGGCCGAGCACTCGATATGCCACCCGGGTGTTCCCGGTCCCCATGGGCTATCCCAGGTTGGTTCTCCTGGTTGGGCAACCGTCCACAGGGCAAAATCGGCGGGATGCTCCTTACTCTCCTCGACCGTCAGGCGAGCTCCGGCCTGCATCTCTTCAACGCGACGGCCGGAGAGCTTGCCATAGTCGGAGCAGGCGCCCACACGGAAGTAGACATTGCCTTGGGCTGCATAGGCAAAACCACCATCGATCAGCTTCTGGATCATGCTGATAATTATCGGTATATTCTCAGTCACGCGAACGTAGCGATCGGCACCCTCAACCGCCAGTGCTTTCATATCAGCATAGTATTCGTTGATGAACTGGTCAGCCCAAGCGAGTGGGTCCACTCCAGCCGCCATGGCCTTGGCGGCTATCTTCTCATTAATATCGGTAAAGTTCTGAACATGATAGACCTGATAGCCTGCGTAGCGGAGAAACCGCTTGATCATGTCCCAGATGATATCCATGCGGGCATGACCGATATGGCAGTAATCCTGAACCGTCAGACCACAGGTATAGATTTTGACATCGTTGCCGTGCAAAGGGTGGAAGTCTTCTTTCTGTCTAGTCAGCGAATTGTAGACTCGAATGGCTGGTGCCATACTCTCCCCTCCATCTGTTCGTAACAGGCAGCTAACAAAGGGTGCGATCACCGAGCTGGCGACCGCACCTCTGCAAGCTAACCTAGGGTTATTCGTTCTGGTTGTCGCTCCAGCGAGCCAGTCTCTTAGCAACGCGCTCGTATCCCAGAACCGGGATGATATGACCCAGCTCGGGACCATGAAGCTGACCGGTCAGGGCGACGCGAATGGGCATAAACACCTTTTTGCCTGTGACGCCGATCTGCTTCCCTACCGATTTGAAGAGCGGTTTGATGGTCTCTTCGCTCAATGTGTCCAACTCAGCGAGCGCGGCAGAGAACGCGCTCAAGAGCTCGGAGACATGCGGCTCGGCGATCACAGCCTGCGCCTCTTCATCGAGGGCAAAGTCATCGTTGAAGAAGATCCCTACGTGGTCCACTATCTGCGCAACGTAATCAATGCGATCCTGCACAGCAGCGACCATCGTCGTCAGCCACTGGATGGTATCAGCATCCAGTTCCCCACTGATGTAACCGGCCTCCCGCAGATGCGGGATTGCCAGTTGGGTGATCCTGCTGGCTGGAGTCTGGCGAATATAGTGTCCGTTGATCCAATTCAGCTTGTCGAGGTCGAAGACCGCTGGGGAGCGGGAGACGTTCTCGAGACTGAACTGCTGGATAATCTGCTCACGAGACAAGATCTCCTGCTCACCCTTTGGTGACCATCCCAGGAGGGCAAGGAAGTTGAACAGGGCTTCTGGCAGGTAGCCTTTGCGCCGGAACTCAGTCACAAAGGCCTCGCTGTGTTTGCGCTTGCTAAGCTTACTCTTATCCTGTCCCAACACCAGCGATCCATGTGCAAACTGGGGTACCGGCAGGCCCAACGCCTGATAGAGCATGATCTGGATCGGCGTGTTGATGATATGCTCGGCCCCGCGGATGATGTGCGTGATCTTCATCGAAGCATCATCGACCACGTTGGCGAAGTTGTAGACAGGAATGCCATTGGAGCGGATCGCGATGAAGTCACCGATCTCGCTGGTGTTAAACTCGATCCGCCCCCGGATCAGGTCATCAAAGGTGACCGTCTGGTTTTCAGGGACATGAAAGCGAAGTGCAGGAACCCGTCCCTCAACACGTAAGCGGGCGCGCTCTTCACCCGAAAGCCGGCGACATCGTCCATCGTAGCGGTACGTCTCTCCCTTGGCCTCGGCGGCCGCCCGGCCTTGGTCGAGCTCTTCCTGGCTGCAGAAGCACTCGTACAGATGCCCGCTCTCAACCAGCCGCTGGGCAAAGTCCTGATAGGTATCGGTCCTCTCTGTCTGCCGATACGGACCGTGGGGACCGCCAATATCGGGGCCTTCGTCCCACGTTAAGCCCATCCACCGCATCTCTTCATAGATCGTGTCTTCGTACTGGTTCTCGGACCTGGCGAGATCTGTATCCTCAAGGCGCAGTATGAATGTTCCACCCTGATGGCGAGCGAACAGCCAGTTGAACAGCGTCGTACGCATGTTACCCACATGGATCATCCCAGTGGGACTTGGTGCAAAGCGACAGCGAATTTCTGACATGCAATACCTCCACTGACAGCAGTAGTCACCCAGCAAGTGGCGGGTAGGGCTGCGGCTGAACTGTTATTTGCATTGGATTATAGCACAGGGCTGCTGGAGAATAAAGGTTCTAATCGAGGTTCACGACAGCGGTATGATGCTGGCGACGGCTTGGGCAGCTATCCCTTCGCCTCGGCCAGTAAAGCCTAGCCCCTCGGTGGTCGTCGCCTTGATCCCAACGTGGTCGAGGGGACAACCGAGGCTTCGGGCGAGGACATCCCTCATGGCATCAATGTGCGGGGCCAGCTTTGGACGCTCCGCGATGACAACCAGATCAACGTTGAACGGACGATAGCCGTTGTTGCGCAGCAGTTCGACCACCCGAACAAGCAGGATCTGACTATCGACCCCACGCCACCGTTCGTCGCTGTCGGGGAAGTGACGCCCGATATCGCCCAACGCTGCCGCACCCAATAACGCATCGCATAAGGCGTGGGTTGCCACGTCAGCATCCGAATGGCCCAGTAGCCCTTTCTCCCACGGGACGGTCACACCTGCCAGTACCAATGGTCTATTCACCACTAAGCGGTGGACATCGTAACCAATGCCAAAACGCATCATTGCTCCTGCCTCCACAGCGCCTGCGCCACCCACAGATCCTCAGGGGTGGTGATCTTGATATTCCGATATGAGCCCTGAACGATTGCGACAGGCACGCCGAGCCGCTCAACCAGAGACGCATCATCGGTACCGTAATACCCGTCTCTCTCAGCCGCCTGATAGGCTTCCATGATCAGTGCGTGAGCAAAGACTTGCGGTGTCTGGGCCGCCCATAGCGATGAGCGTTCCAAGGTCGCACTCACGGTGTTCTGCTCAACACGCTTAATTGTCTCTTTCACAGGAACAGCAAGCAGGGCTGCCTTGCAGTTTTTGGCAGCCCCGATCACATCCTCTAGCTCCTGTTCGCTGACGAAGGGCCGTGCCCCGTCGTGCACGCCCACCCATCGTGATTGGGCTGAAACAGCCTTCAGTCCACGAAAAACCGAGTCTTGCCGTTCGCGGCCTCCTGCCACGATGGCCGAAAGCTTGGGAAACCGCTCGGGCAACCCCATCTGATCGACCCAGACAGACATTTCATCAGGGCTTGCGACCATCACCATCTCGGCGATCAGCGGGGAAGCTTGCAGGCGGGCCAATGTGTGTACAAGGATCGGTTCTCCCGCCAGCTCGAGCATCAGCTTGTTTCTGCCGGCACCCATGCGCCGTCCCTGTCCCGCGGCAGCGACGACCATACTGATCCCTACCTGCGCTTGTATACTAGCCATTAAATGCACCTGTCTTCAACTTGGCGAATATCATCCGTCCCGCGGCGGTCTGGAGAACACTGGTTACAACCACTGTGATGGTATCCCCGATGTAGCGGCGGCCGGAGTCAACGACGATCATGGTACCGTCATCAAGATACCCTACTCCCTGCCCAATCTCCTTGCCGTCTTTCACGATATAGACATTCATCTCTTCGCCCGGCAGAACGACTGGTTTGACCGCGTTGGCGAGTTCGTTGATATTGAGAACAGGAACACCCTGCAACTCACAGACCTTGTTGAGGTTGTAGTCGTTCGTCAGTATCTTACCGTCGAGAAACTTCGTCAGCTTGATCAGCTTGGAATCCACCTCTGCGTCTGGAAAGTCCTTTTCAACGATACGCACCTCGATGGGCAGATCTTTCTGGATCTTATTCAGTACGTCCAGACCTCGCCGTCCGCGGTTGCGCTTGAGCAAGTCCTGAGAGTCGGCAATGTGCCTGAGCTCCTCCAGTACAAAGCCCGGAATGATTAGAGGACCTTCTAGGAAACCAGTCGTGCAGATATCCGCAATACGACCATCAATGATCACGCTGGTGTCAAGGACCTTCGGGGTAGAGTGATCGACCTTCTGATTGCTGCGTCTCCAGAAGGCACCCTGTCCCCAGAGCTCTTCCCCCTTCTTGAGCGCCACGCTGATCCCTAAGTAGCCGAAGAGAAGGTTGGCCAAAACCGGTAGATAAGCCCCAACCAAAGGAATACGAACAAGCGCTAAGGCCAAGAGGTTGGCGATCACAAGACCGATAATAAGTCCGAGAACTCCGACGAGAATGTCCTGTCCTGGCATCCGTTGTATACTGCTTTCCAGCAGGCGGGTCAACCATAGGATCTGTCGGGTACACCAAGGGGCAATAAAGTAAAGTATAAGTCCGCCTAAGACAGCCGCCACAATCCCGACAGTCACTACAAACCAGGTGGTAGGTTGCAACCCGATCAGATCAGCAATGAGCTTAATGCTTGTGTCCGTCGTCGCAAGCTCATACCCACCAACCGCCCCGACAATGGCTAACAGCGCCTGGGCAATTCGTGCTAGCACGCTTTCGTGTCACCTCCTTTCACGCAATCGCACGCGGGAGCGGCGATCTGCTTCACTAATGTCCGCGGCTCTGCCGCATAGTCCGCAGTCGCATGCGGAGCGGCGATCTGCTTCATTAGTGTTCGCGGCTCTGCCGCTATTCTTTTCCCATGTATTACTATTATATTCTCTGCGACTTGACTTCGGCAAGTCGAACTCCCCAATCAAGAGAGTTAGCTCAGGAAATTGCATGACTACATTATGGTAAACTGACACATTCCTCAACACCCTGATTCTACGTTATGCAAGTTCCGAGATGCTGAGTTATGCAAGACGCTGAGCTAATAGATGATCTCAGCCTGTCCACCGATCATATCTTGGAGTAAAGCAAAGATTGCCTCCGGTAGATTTGACAAGGGCATTTGCCAAATCCTATAATGGTTCTTGTAGCGCAAAGGTGGAATTAGTGCGAGCGCCGGAAAGCTGCGAGGCGTGACCGCCGGGTGGGAGCTCGGATGTCAGTGTAGCAGTTTTCTCACGTCACCAACCACACTGTGAGGTGAGTGCGAGTGAAGGATCTTCTCTATGACGAATTTCAGGAGGCCGTAGCTCAATATCTTGTCAGGCATCGGAGCATTCTCGACGTCATCTCGAAGTTCCAGGAGTCTAATGCTAGGGTTAACCGAGCGGTGGTCAAAGCGGTCACCAGTTGTGGGTGCCTGGAAGTAGACGCACACAAGCAGCAGTTTGGCGACAAGGATCTCAGTGAGCTCCTGGCCACGGTCAATACCCACTTAGGTGGGAAGCTCTGCGATGAGTGCCGCGGGACGGTGGAAGCCGAGTTAGGCAATCATCTCTTTTATCTAGTCAGTCTCTGCAACCTACTGGACATAAGCCTCTTCGATGTGCTACTCAAAGAACATCAACGCCTAGAAACCCTGGGGATCTTCAAGCTTAGCTAGGGTAGTCCGGGCAGGAGTGATCAAAGCATGGGAGTATGGTGGGATAAATGGCTCAGACCACTGGGACCATTGGACCCCAGCCAGAGATCAAGATCTGCGGGTTGTTCCAGCCCTGTGATCTTCTGATCTGCAAGCCGCGCGTCTAGCGCGGCTTTTTTGTTCTGCGCAGCTGGAGTCTCCCAGGTGCTTTGATACGCAGCGGCCGCATCCTGGCAACGGAGCGGTTGAGACCCCAGAGGGCGTACATCAACAAGGGGATAAAGACTAACTGCTTGATCGTAAAGATGGCAGCGATCACCAGCGTCAAGCCAGTGACGATGATCAGGGCCGAACGTGGCAGCTTGAGTGACTTGAGGTCCGGGTAGGCGACTCGGCTGACCATCAGGTAAGCCAGCACTCCCATGATGATGGGAAGCAGCCAGTAGGGCATAAACTGGCGGTACAGAGCCGCGGTCGCCAAGATACCTCCCGCGGCAGGAATAGGCAACCCAGTGAAGTAACCAGGCGTCTTCCCCGAGGAGACGTTAAACCGAGCGAGTCGCACGGCCCCACAGATGGGAAAGATCGCCGCCACCGCATAGCCCAAGATCCCCAATTCACGGAGCTCTACGACGTATAGTAAGAATGCTGGGGCAACACCAAATGTGACGATATCAGAAAGTGAGTCCAGCTCCTTGCCAAACTCACTGCTGGCATCAAGCATACGTGCGAGCCGCCCATCAAGACCGTCGAGCAACATGCCGACGACGATCAACAGGGCACCCATTTCGAAGTTTTCCTCGTACGAGTAGCTCACGGACACCAGACCCAAGAAGAGGTTACCCAGAGTGAAAGCACTGGGGATATGTTTGGTCTGACGCAATCCGGATTGTCCCTCCTTTCCTAAGAAAGTCATGAATCATAAGTCATAAATCAATGAACTATTTGATGCTTCATGAACGGGTTCTTGCATCACACCTTCCATTGGGGGGCAATAACAGATCTTGGCGAGGAAATACATCCAGCAGATGACTCATCACTTATGACTCATGAGTTTCTCACAGATGCCTATCCAAGAGCGCCTGATCCTGCAAACGCCTGAGCCCGTCGCGAATTGCTCGCGCCCTGACCTCACCGATGCCTTCGACATCATCCAACTGATCGATGCCGGCATGCATGACTTCAGAGAGGTTGGTGAAAGCCTGGACGAGATTATCAATGACTTGTGAGGGCAGCCGGGGTATCTTGCTCACGATCCGATAGCCACGCGGGGCTACACTTAGCTCAAATGACGTGCCACTACCATAGCCCAAGACCCTGGCGAACGGGGCTGGATCGACGACGTCATCCGCGGACATGGCTGCGATCTGCGCGAGAATACTCTCTGGAGTCCTGCAGTCAACCGCCTGGCAATAATCTTTGGTCAGGAGGATCGCCTCGGTCTCGACCTGGGCTGTCAGCTCGGATTTCTGCATGCTGGCCAGGCGTCCCTCTGTCCCGAGTTCAACGACGTACCGCTCGATCTCCCCTGATATGCGCCTAACCATCTCCATCCTCTGGAAAACCGTGACGACATCATGCAGCGTGACTGCATCCTCACACTCGGCCGCTGTCAGGTTGGTCAAAGCTTGATCGAAGACCGAACGATACTTCTCAAGTGTTTGCAGAGCCTGGTTTGCCTTGGTCAAGATCGCATTGATCTCACGCAGTATGTATTTGCTATAACCCCAGTACAGGGTTATCATGTTCCGACGCTGGGAGATAGAGATGACCAACTCACCAGTCTGTTTCGCCACTCGCTCTGCCGTGCGGTGACGGATCCCCGTCTCTGATGATGGGAGCGAGCTGTCAGGAACTAGCTGTGTATTGGCGTGTAAAATGCGCTTCGTGTCATGGCTGAGAATGATAGCGCCATCCATTTTGGCCAGTTCATACAAGCTGGCTGGTGACATATCGCAGGTAAGTGGGAACCCCCCTTCAGTCAGGCTCAACACTTGGGGGGTATCTCCTACCACGATAAGAGCTCCGGTACGGGCCCGCAGTATGTTGTCAAGGCCTTCGCGAAGTGGCGTGCCTGGTGCCAGAAGGCGCAGCGTCTTAATGAGTCTCTCGTCTTCCCGCAATAGAAGTCCCCTCCATTAGCCCCCGAGCAGCACGTCCAGGGCTTCACTGACCGTCTCGACTGGGACCACCTTCAGCCCAGGTATCTTGGCCTCTCGGTCCCCGATACTCCTGGGAACCGCGGCGCGGGTGAAGCCCATCTTAGCGGCCTCACGCAGCCTCTGTTCAATCTTGGTGACGCTTCGGACCTCTCCGGTCAATCCCACTTCACCAATGGCTATATCCGTATCAGCGGTGAACCGATCGCGAAAGCTTGAGGCAAGCGCCACGGCGATAGCGAGGTCCGCCCCGGGCTCAGATATCTTGACACCGCCTGCGACATTCACATACGCATCCCAGGTACCCAAAAACAAGCCCACTCGCTTTTCTAGGACAGCTAAGAGCATGGCCATTCGATTACCATCAAAGCCCGAGGCGAGCCGGCGTGGATTCTGAAAGGTGGTTGCGCTGACCAGCGCCTGGACCTCCACCAAGACGGGCCGAGTCCCTTCGATAAGGGCGGTTACCACCGACCCCGGACGTTGATGTGGTCGTTCAGCCAAGAACAGAGCCGAAGGGTTTGCTACTTCGACCAGCCCTTGCTCGCGCATCTCAAAGACGCCAATCTCATTGGTCGATCCAAAACGGTTCTTCACCGCACGTAGGATGCGAAAACTCTGGTGCCGATCGCCCTCAAAGTAGAGCACCGCATCGACTAGGTGTTCCAGCACCCGTGGGCCAGCGATGGCACCGTCTTTGGTGACGTGCCCGATCAGAAAGACCGCGATGCCAGCCTGTTTGGCCACACGCATCAGCATCGAGGTCACTTCCCGCACCTGAGTGACGCTACCTGGTGCGGAGCTAAGATCTGAACGGTAGACCGTCTGAACGGAGTCGATGACCAAGCACTTAGGCTTCAACTGCTGAAGTACGCCATCCAACCCGTCAAGGCAGGTCTCGTTGACCAAGAACAGGTTGTCCGTGGTCAGCCCCAGTCGTTGGGCGCGCATCTTGATCTGACGACCCGACTCCTCGCCCGACCAGTACACGACCGTCCCAAGCGAACGGCTCAGAATGTGTGCACTCTGCAACATCAGCGTTGACTTGCCTATGCCAGGGTCTCCCCCCACCAGAATCAGCGAGCCGCCCACGATCCCCCCACCTAAGACTCGATCCAGCTCCGCCAGACCAGTGGGGAAACGCGACTCCTCATCCATACTGAGCTGGTCGATCCTGATGACCTTGGGAGCACTTCCAGTCGTCACCGCCTCGAAGGCACGGATCTCTTCGCTCAGGGTATTCCATTGACCGCAGCCAGGGCAGCGTCCGAGCCATTTGGGTGCCTCAAAACCGCATTCCTGACAGACGAACTTGGGTTTCTCCCTAGCCATGGTACCACTTCCTTTATATGGTCGCCAACCCGACCAGCGAATTATGCCACCGCCGGCGAAGTGGATCAGTCGACCAACCAAGTCTGGGGCATGTTCCTTTTATATTCGACCTCCCAGACTCTAATCCTTTCGATCTCAAGTGGAAAGAACCGCAGAGGCAATAGCTCTGCGGCTCTTTGGTTCTGCGGCCATGCGCCCGCCATGGATGCACCACTCCACGGTTTGCAGATGGTTGACCCACTGTGGGCTGTGGGCTGCGGGCCGTGGGCACTTTCATACTAGGAATGGCTGTGTTCCGCGGGAGAGAAGTTCAGCTGCCCGTCTTTGACCCCGACCTGCACCTTGCTCCCAGGCTGGATCTTGCCGACCAGGATCTCTTCGGAGAGCTGGTCTTCGATCCGCCGTTGAATAGCCCGACGCAGCGGGCGAGCACCGTAGACAGGGTCATACCCTTCTTTCGCCAGAAGCGCTTTGGCCTCGGCGGAGACATCCAGCTCCATCTGGAACTCGCGCAGGCGCTCAGCCACCTCAGCAACCATCAGGTCAACGATCTTGCCGATCTCGGCTTCGGTCAGCTGATGGAAGACGATGATCTCATCAAGACGGTTGAGAAACTCGGGTCTGAAGACACGACGGAGTTCGTCCATCACTTTGTCCTTCATCTTCTCGTAGCCGCTCTGCTGCTGGTCGTCCTGCAAACGGAAGCCCACGCTGGTGTCTCGACGGATTGTCTCGGCCCCCGCATTGGATGTCATGATAATCACCGTGTTGCGGAAGTCAACTGTCCGCCCCTTGGAGTCCGTCAGACGTCCGTCTTCCAGCACTTGGAGGAGGATATTAAAGACCTCAGGATGCGCCTTCTCGACCTCATCCAGTAGGACAACCGAGTAAGGGCGACGTCTCACCTTCTCGGTCAACTGGCCACCCTCATCGTAGCCCACATATCCTGGGGGTGCTCCTACCAAGCGGGATGCGTTATGACGCTCCATGTACTCCGACATGTCGATGCGGATAACTGCGTCTTCGTCACCAAACATGGCCTCCGCCAGTGCCTTGGCAAGCTCTGTCTTACCAACGCCGGTCGGTCCAAGGAACATGAAGGAGCCGATCGGCCGCTTGGGGTTTTTGAGGCCCGCGCGTGCCCGGCGGATCGCTCGGCTCACCGCCTTGATTGCCTCTTCTTGACCAATCACACGATGATGCAGTACCTCTTCCAGCTTGAGCAGGCGAGCGCTCTCCTCTTCTGCCAGCCTCTTGACTGGGATGTTGGTCCAGAGAGCAACGATATGCGCGATATCGTCTTCGGTGACAGTGGCCTGACTGGACACCTGCTTCTCACGCCACTGATCCTGCATCTGCTGGAGCTCTTCTTTCAGTTTCTGCTCCCTATCCCGCAGACTGGCGGCCTTCTCAAACTCTTGCCCTTTGACTGCTGCCTCTTTCTCCTTGCGAACCTGCTCCAGACTCTGCTCCAGCTCCTTAAGGTGATTGGGTGCGGTGTGCGACTGGAGACGAACACGGGAGGCGGCTTCGTCGATAAGGTCAATGGCCTTGTCAGGCAAAAAACGGTCAGCGATATAGCGATCCGACAGATGAACCGCCGCATCGAGGGCCTCGTCACTGATGCGTACGCGGTGGTGCGCTTCGTAGCGATCACGCAACCCCTTCAGGATCTGGATCGCTTCATCAACGGTGGGTGGTTCAACGGTGATCGGCTGGAAACGACGCTCTAAGGCCGGGTCCTTCTCGATATGCTTGCGGTATTCATCAAGGGTCGTCGCACCAATACACTGCAGTTCACCCCTGGACAGGGCAGGTTTAAGGATGTTCGAGGCATCGATGGCTCCTTCAGCCCCCCCAGCCCCAATCAGCGTATGCAGCTCATCGATAAAAATCACGACATTACCTGCGCTACGGATCTCATCGACTACCTTTTTCAGGCGCTCTTCGAATTCACCGCGATATTTGGTTCCCGCCACCACCGAGGCCAGATCCAACGTAATGACGCGCTTGTCACGCAGCGTTTCCGGCACTACCCCTTCGATGATGCGTTGAGCAAGTCCCTCGGCAATAGCAGTCTTGCCTACCCCTGGTTCGCCTATCAAGCATGGGTTGTTCTTGGTCCGACGCGATAGGATCTGGATGACGCGCTCGATCTCTTGCTCGCGACCGATCACTGGATCAAGCTTGTGTTCCCTGGCCATCTGAGTGAGGTCACGACCAAAGCTATCAAGAGTTGGTGTGGCGGTGGCTTTCTTGTCGCCATTTCGCGGGGCGGACCCAGGCTCGGACTCGCCGCCCAGCAAGCTCATCACCGCACTGCGAGCGTTGTCCAGACTGACGCCAAGGTTCTGGAGCACGCGGGCTGCGACCCCCTCGCCTTCTCTGATTAGGCCCAGGAGCAGATGCTCAGTACCAACGTAGTTATGGCCGAGGCGGCGCGCCTCGTCAAATGCCAACTCCAGCACGCGTTTGCTGCGCGGTGTCGGAATGAGGCCCTCATCCGGGGACGCGCTACCCGGGCCGACCAGGCGCTCGACCTCACTGCGGACCCGGCTAAGATCAACACTGAGGCTCATGAGTGCCCTAGCCGCCACTCCCTCGCCTTCACGAATCAGCCCAAGCAGGATGTGCTCGGTACCAAAGGCATTATGTTGTAAACGCCTAGCCTCTTCCTGTGCCAGCGCGATTACCCGATTGGCACGTTCGGTGAAACGGCCTCCGTTCATTGATTGTCTACCTCCCTTATTAATGTCAAGAGTCCAGAGCCGGAAGTGCGCGAGGATGAACACGCACGGGTTGAGGGGTTCGCGTGAGGCCCATGACTCTTCCCGGAGACTCTAGCTGTTTAGTCTAGCGGTTGGCTCTTGACTGTTCGTCCACTCATCCTAGTTTCCTAGCAACTTACTCCAGCCATACGCTCCCGCAGGGCCGCAGCACGTTTGATATCGCGCTCATTAGGGTCGAGATCGCGTCCTACCGCGTGATTAAGCCAAGCCGGATGGGTGATTACCAGCATCTCATGGATGGTCGCATGATCGAGCCCGTTGATCAGCTGGAGACAGAGACCAAGGCGGATGTCCGATAGCAACTGCATTGCCTCCTGCGAACTCATTTTGCGGGCATTGGCCAGAACTCCGCACGCTCGCCCTACGCGATCATGCAGCTCGATCGCCGCGCCGTTCTGTAAGGCACGGCGTGCCGCTCGCTCCTGTTCGATGATCTGCTTCGTGACGCCGGTGATATTCTCGATGATCTCTTGTTCAGATTGCCCCAGGGTGATCTGATTCGATATCTGAAAGATGCTGCCATGGGCCTGGGTTCCCTCGCCATACATCCCTCTGGCGACCAATCCCACTTGACCAATGGCCGAGAGGATCTTATCGATCTTGCCTGTGATGACCAACGCGGGTAGATGCACCATCACAGACGCACGGATCCCCGTACCGACATTGGTTGGGCAGGCAGTAAGGTAACCGAGTTCTGGACTATACGCATAGTCAAGGCTGGCTTCGATTACGTTGTCAACCTCGCTGGCCAGTGACCAGGCTTCTTGAAGCTGCAACCCAGGAGACAAGGCCTGAATACGCAGATGATCTTCCTCATTGACCATGATGCTAACGCCTTCGTCATGACGCAGGACCACTGCGGACGGACCGTCGGCTTGAGCAAACTGCGGGCTAATCAGGTGTTTGTCAACTAGAACGAAACGCTCAACCGGAGGCGTCTCATCAACTCGTAGCATCTCCCACCCCAACTCCCCGGCCTGCTTATCTAGGTGGGGGATGACCTCTGCCACCCTCTGGATAACCTGCAACTTCTGATCACGATCAGCTAGATGCGGAAAGGGAACTCGAGCAAGATTGCGAGCCAGACGAATCCGTGACGACAAGACCACGTCCTGACCAGGCGCGCCTGCATCCATCCACAGGCTATGGGGCTGGCTGGTGTAGCGTTCAATTCCCATGATCCTGTCCCCCCTGCCCACTGCCATCGAGCTCAAGCTTTCGAATCTGGTCGCGCAGTTGAGCGGCATGCTCAAACTCCTCACGCGCCACCGCGCGATTGAGATCCGACCGCAGCTGCTCCAACCTGCGCAGACTCTGTGCAGCGCTGCCGCTCCGCTCCGGTATCTTGCCCGTATGCTCCGAACTGCCATGAATCCGTTTCAGAAGCGGTACCATCTGTGTGGAAAAGGCTTGATAGCACTCTCCGCATCCCAGTCGACCACTCTGCCTAAACTGCCCGTACGTTAGCCCGCAGTTTGGACACTGTGAGGGCTTCACCTGACGGATGGTCTTATCGCCTACAGGGTCCATCTCCATGAGCCCCGCAAGAATCTGGTTCAGAGAGAATGTATTGTCCAGACCCAATGGGAAGACGAAATCGCTGACACTGGATGCACAATGCTCACAGAGGTGCATCTCCGACTTTTGCCCATTGATTATCTTTGTGTAATGAACCGTCGCTGGACGTTTCTGGCACTCCTGACATACCATGATCTTTCCCCTCCTTTACTCATCTAAGCTCTCGCGCAACATAGCCAGTATCATCGCTTTCATAATGCTGGCCCGCACCTGATCCCTGATCTCGGTTGGCAGCGGCAGGGATCTTCGCTGGATAGCGGCTTCGAGCATGATACGCTCGCGAGAGGTAATGACGCGCTCATAGTATAGGCGATCACAGATATGCATCGCAGTCTCTTGGTTTAGAGCTGTACCAATCGTCTCGTTGAGTAGGACGGTTAGTTGGTCCCCTTGCCCAAGCTCCACCCTGGTGATGCGCACATGCCCGCCTCCACCTCGACGGCTCTCAACCACAAACCCCCGTTCAGGTGTGAAGCGTGTGGCAAGAACATAGTTGATCTGCGAAGGAACACAGGAGAACCGCTCCGCTAGCTGGCTTCTGGTAATCTCAACCCGAGCATTGGCGCTCATCTCGACCAACTCTCTGAGATAGTCCTCGATAATGTCCGCAAGTGTTCTCAACATCTCACCCCCCTCTTACTCTCTGACTTTGACTATCTTTGACCTTTGTTTCTATTATAATCCGCTGCCAGGAAATTGCAAGGGGCATGCCCGCAAATCCTAACAGCGGGTAGGTCAATATCGATATAGCTTCCGCCGAGGCCGCATCAATCGCACCAGAAGAAACCCGGATGCGAAACCACCCACATGTGTCCAGTAGGCTGTCGCATCCTGAGCAACCCCCAGGCTCATCCGACTTCCAGACCACAGCTGAAGGAGAAACCAAAAACCTAGGAAGAGCACCGCGGGAACATTGACCGTCGTCAAGAACCATCCCAGAAGCACCAGGGTCTTAACCTTGGCCCAGGGAAAGAGCATCAGATATGCACCCAAGACGCCAGCGATGGCGCCACTGGCGCCGACGAGCGGTGAGCGCGAGAGAGGCTCGAGCCAGATATGCGCCAAGGAGCCGATCACCCCACTGGCTAGGTAGAGCAGCAGGTAGCGAACTGAACCTAGGTGGTCTTCGATATTATCACCAAAAATCCACAAGAAGAGCATATTGCCCCCGAGGTGGAGAAGCCCCCCGTGTAGGAACTGGGTCGTTATGAGCGTCAGTGTGAGCGGTAGAAACCGGGCATAGGGCCAGGCTCCCGTGGTGAAGTAGTAGGGGGTCACACCGTAGATGCGCATGAACTGCGACAGCGCTTCTGGCCCTAAGGATACCTCGAAGAGATAGATGAGCACGTTGGCAAAGATGAGGAAGAGTGTAGCTGCGGGGAAGCGACGGGATGGCACATTGTCGCGGAGAGGAATCAAGGGAGCACCTCCATTCCGTCATAGGCTTACAGGCTAGAGAACCTGCAGGATGACATACTTCAGGTACTGCGTTTCATCTGACCCCAGCAGGATTGGATGATCTTTCCCTTGGGTCCGCCACTCCACCAGCCGCACCGGTCGGCGCAGGTCGGTACGCGCATCCAATAACATTGTATGGAACAGCTCTTTGGACATGTGATATGAGCATGAGTTGGTTACGAGGAAACCGCCTGACTTGAGGATCTTCATCGCACGCAGGTTAATCTCTTTATAGCCCCGATACGCTCCCTCGATGTTGTGCCGACTCTTGGTGAAAGCAGGTGGATCAAGGACGATGAGGTCGAAGCGTTCACCCTGATCATAAAAGCTCCTCAGTTCATCAAAGGCATTGCCAACACGAAACTGCACATCACCCAAACCGTTGATCTCGGCGTTGACCCGAGCCTGTTCAACGGCCAGTTCAGAGATGTCGATCCCCAGGACCTCCCGCGCCCCATAGTGGGCCGCATGGATGGCAAACGAGCCAGTATGACAGAAGCAGTCTAGGACCCGCGCTCCCGGAACTAACGGGCGCATGGCAGCCCGGTTCTCACGCTGGTCGAAGAAGTAACCGGTCTTCTGCCCTTCCACAATGTTGACTCTGAACTTCAGCCCGTTCTCTTCAATGGTGACGGTTTCTGGGCCGTCGCCATGAACCCAGCCCTGATACAGCTCCAGACCTTCCAGCTCCCGCACAGGTACGTCGTTTCGTTCGTAGATGGCGCGGGGTTGAAGAAGCTTGACCAAGGCGTCAATGATCAGCTGCCTACGGGTCTCCATGCCAAGGGTCAAGATCTGTGTGACCAAGACGTCTTCGAACCGATCAACGACCAAACCCGGCAGGAAGTCGGCTTCGCCGTAGACCAGACGATATGACCTGGCTCCAGGAAGAAACCGTTCTCGCCAAGCGAGTGCCTGCTGCAGTCGGGCGGTGATGAGTTCCATGTCGAGATCTTCTTGATGATAGCTGACCACACGCACCGTGATCTGCGAACGAGGGTTGATATAACCACGGGCGAGGAAGTGCCCTTGATGGTTAACGATATCTACCACATCACCCGGTGACGCCTCGCCACGCACCTCGGCGATCTCTGACTGGTAAATCCACGGGTGGCCAGCCTCAAGTCTCTTCTTGCGCTGCCGCTTGAGCACAACTGTCGCCATACCAGCGTTCCTCCTCACTACAGGCGGGACCATCAGATGAAGGTCTACCCCGCTGTAACACTCAGTATAAATCATACCCTGATTTCCATACTAATACCGAAATCTCAACAGTGGGTGAGCTTCGGTCGACTGAACGAAGGGAAGCAGCGATAGCTGCAATCTGACTTTCCAGAAGGTGGTGATCGCATGCACTCAACATGGTCCCCAGTCCAACCTCCAACAAAGAAGCCTCCCTTCATCCGCTCAGAAGAGATCCCAGCGGATCAGGAATGGCAGTTGGCAACCGATGATGCATTCGTTGACCCATATGATCCGTTCGGCGATTGGTGGGAAGACCAGGAACAGCCGGAACCACCTGAACGACGCTGAGAGGATAATGATGAAAGAGAGGAGTGCGCGCACTCCTCTCTTCAACGTCCTACCCTACTACGTTGTTACCCCTGATCCAGATGCAGACAGGTTACTCTTCGTCGTCGGCATCCTTCTTATGGGCCGCGATGACTACTTCTGCCACCGATGCCGGAGCGTCCTCATAGTGGTCGAACTTCATCACAAATGATCCACGACCCTGGGTGATGGAACGCAAGTCGGTTGCGTACTTAAAGAGCTCGGCCATGGGCGCCATCGCCCTGACGACCTGTCGACCGTTCACGGGTTCCATTCCAAGGATGCGGCCGCGCTTCTTGTTGAGGTCACCAATAATATCGCCCATGTACTCATCGGGAACTGTGACCTCTACGTTCATGATCGGCTCAAGCAGGGCAGGCTTAGCTTGTTGGAAGCCCTTCTTAAAGGCCAATGAGGCCGCAATCTTGAACGCCATTTCCGAGCTGTCGACGTTATGGTACGAACCATCGTAGAGGCTGCAGCGGATGTCTACGACAGGGTAACCGGCCAAGACGCCCTTCTCCATGGTCTCGCGCAAGCCCTTTTCGACTGCGGGGATGTACTGACGAGGTACGGACCCACCAAAGACTTTATCCACAAACTCAAAGCCAGTGGATGATGGTTCCATCTCGATCCAGACATGACCGAACTGGCCCTTACCGCCGCTTTGTTTCTTATGCTTGCCCTCGACCTTGATGGAGCCACGGATGGTCTCGCGGTAGGGGATCTTGATATCTACCAGGTTCACTTCGGTGCCAAACTTCTTGGCCAGACGGCTAACGATAACCTCGAGGTGCAGGTCACCCATACCAGTGATGACGGTCTGCTTGGTTTCAGGATCCTTATGAACATTAAAGGTTGGATCTTCCTCAGCGAGGCGAGCAAAGCCAGTGCCGATCTTGTCCTCGTCACCCTTGGACTTGGGCTCAACTGCGGCGGACAGCACCGGGAGTGGGAAGCTAATCCGCTCGAAAACACATGCATGCTCTTTCTCGCAGAGGGTGTCTGATGTGGTCGTATCCTGCAGTTTTGCCACCGCTCCGAGGTCACCAGCAACCAATGCTTCAACCGGTTCTTGGTTCTTGCCCTTCATGACGAAGAGCTGACCGATGCGCTCCGGGCGTCCCTTGCTGGCATTGAAGACCGTGCCATCGGACTTGAAGGTACCAGACATTACCTTGAATAAGGTCAATTTGCCTACGTATGGGTCAGCCATAGTCTTGAACACGAGGGCTGCCATCGGACCGTTGGGATCTACCCTGATCTCCACAGGCTGCAATGTATCAGGGTGGGTAGCCTTTTCAACCGGCATATCGGCGGGAGAAGGGAAGCAGTCGACGAGGATATCCAACAGCTGAGCGCTGCCGATATTCTTGACGCCAGCGCCGCAGGCCACAGGCACGAATTTGCCCGTCCGCGTGCCGACGCGAACCGCCATCTGAATCTCCTCATCGGTGAGTGTCTCACCATCGAGGAACTTCATCATTAGGTCATCGTCAGCCTCGGCCACGGCCTCCATTAGCCGAGCACGATACTGCTCAACCTCATCAGCGAGGTTGGCCGGGATCTCTTTCTCCTCGATCTTCTTGCCGGATGCATCCTTATAGTAATAAGCTTTCTTCTTTACGAGATCCACGACGCCCTGGAAATTACTCTCTTGCCCGATGGGGAGCATGATCGGGGCGAGACGGTTACCAAACTTCTCCGTTAGGTTGTCCAAGGCGTTGGCAAAGTTAGCGTTTTCACGGTCCATCTTGTTAATAACAATTACCCGAGGCAACTGACGTTCAGTGGCGAAGTCCCAGACTTTCTCCGTACCTACTTCGGCACCCGAGACGGCGTCAACGAGGATCAATGCCCCATCGACAACACGCATAGCGGCAACCACATCGCCCACGAAGTCAAGGTAACCCGGAGTATCAACTAGATTGATCTTGTGATCCTTCCACTCGATGGGAGCAAGGGCTGTGTTAATCGTAATCTTGCGCTTTACCTCTTCAGGATCGTAGTCCATGGCAGTGGTGCCCTCGGTCGCCTTCCCTAGGCGGTCGATAACTCCGGCGGTAAACAACAGTGCTTCCGCCAGTGATGTCTTACCAGATCCACCATGCGAGAACAACCCAACGTTACGAATCTTGTCTACGGAGTATCGTTTCAACAAGTTCTCCTCCTTTAGATGTGATATCCCAAGTCACTTGGAGGCCATGTCCATTACTACCGTGATGACTAGTCGCCTTCGTTAACCTGTAGCATTAGCGCGAGGATCATTGCTGTGGAAGGCCTCCGAGGTGGCTTTGTACCCAAGAAGCGGATGATAGACCTATTCGTTATCGATAGACGGTTTCCTTCTTTCTGACTACCGAGGTGAATAGTTTACCGAAAAAGCACTGGCACTAATGTATGGGATTACCAGAGACTCTCGTTCCTAGATTCTTCCCATTTATACCCATGTTATGACGGCAAAAAAAAGGCGGGTCTCACTTTCGTTTGACCCTGCCCAGGAGATCACCAAATTCCTCGTGGGTGAACCGCTTGATGCGCTGACGCACGGCATCCCAACTCGGTTCATTGATCAACAGGAACCCACTGACCATGATCAAGACCAGAGCTCCCCAAGCCAGAAAAGATTGCCATCCTGCTCTGCGTTCGGCAGTGACGGTGGATGGGGCGGCTGGAGCAGGCTCTACCAGCGACTCCCTGGTAGTCGGCGCTCCGGGGGCGGGGGGAAAGAGAATCTCAGTAATGACACCTGCAAGTGTATAAGCGGAGCGACTTGCCGCATCCTTCAGACTGGACGCGCTACCGAACTCTACGAGTATGGCCCGCGGCGAAAGGTCCTGGTTATAGTTACCGTTGGCCATGTACACACCCCTGATCAGGCCGGGATTGTTGGAGTCCGCCGCCCCCTTGATCCGATACGCTAACTCTTTGGTGACAGCCATATTCGGGTTCTGCCTCCCTACGACCAGAAGGGCTTTAGTAGCAGATTGGCCACGGATACTGTGGTAGTATTGCGAGGCGGGTGCCGTATCGCGATGCACGTCAATGATGAGGTCACTCCCCGCCTTGAGTAGGTCGAGCGCCGTCCGTCGTGAGGTGCTATAGTCTCGCTCCACGTTGGTCGACCGCTCAACAGCCACCCCAAGGTCTTGAAAGCCAGAGGCCATCGCATCACCAACGTCAAAAATGCCGCCACGACCAACGATCTGGGTCTTGCCATCCGAAGGGAGGTATGACTCCCAACCATGAGTATGATAGATGCCGACCTTCCCTTGCCTGGTCTGAACAGGAATAGCGTCTTGCTCCACTGCAAGGGTTGGGGACCTAAGAAAGGAGCGGAGGTCTATCTTCCCGGTCCGCTCTGCCACTGCACGTTGGCCGTCAACACTCACTACGGTGTACAGCGTATTGTCTTCATTGAGGAACTGGTCACCCACATGAACCTCAATACTCGTGGCCAAGATAACCTCTCCATCAGGGGTGCTGATGGTCCAGGTCGGTTCGGGCAGATCTATGCTTTCCAGGGGTGCGGCCCACGCTATGTTGGACAACAGGACCATCACAAACATGAGAGCGGACAGAGCACGTATCGACCTCATTCCATCAGCCACCTTTCTCCCACCTAGTATTCACGCGGACCCAGAGCAGTATTAGCTCAACTACAAGAGCACTGGGATGATGTAGACGTGTGGTGGCAGACTAATAGAGAGATCACAGCCAGAAATGAGGGGTACTGATTGGACTTTAGTCGGATTCGTCGCTTACTGGCATACATCACAACCATTGGCTTGTTCTTTATCGTCGTAGCCGCAGGAATAGAGGGTATGCCTGCACCACGCCGGCTTGAGGCTCCCCCTGTCCCGGAACCCGTCCCAGCACCGATCGCACCGACTACGCCACTGAAGTCGCCCCGTCTGGACAAGTATCAAACGGAGCCAACCATTTCAGTCTTCGTACACGAAACAGGCGCTACCGTCTGGATGAAGATGGATGAGTATATCGCCGGGGTGATCGCGGCCGAGATGGATCCAGAGTTTCCTCTCGAGGCTCTGGCGGCCCAAGCGATAACGGCACGAAGCATCACCATTTGGTCCATGGTCAATGACGGGACACCGAGACAGCTGCACAAGACTGATGCCTGTACATCCATGAACCATCTGCAAGTCTACAACGCCAAGAGGATTAATGAACGGGTTCGGCAAGCCGTCCAAGTGACCCGCGGTCTGATTGCTACCTATCAAGGGGAACCAATCAACGGTTTCTTCAGTTCGTTCTCCGGAGGGCAAACGGCAACCCTCGAGGAGAGCTTCCCTACCAGCGTCGATATCGGCAAGACACCTTACCTAGCCAGCGTCCCATCTCCCGCCTCGCCCAAAACACCAGCCGATATCCAGAAGTGGCAAGCGACTGTTCCGCTCAGTACGCTGCAAAGATTAGCTGGTTCGAAGGCTGGGACCGTTACCGGTGCGACGGTGGTCGAACGCGGACCATCTGGCAGGGTGACCAAGGTCCAACTCGGTCAAGTTCAGTTGAGTGGTGCAGAGCTTCGCTCCAGACTCGGAACCTCGGTGCTGAAATCAACCCTGATCGACAGCGTTTATAGCAGCGGCAGCACGGTGGTATTCACCGGACGTGGCTGGGGCAACGGGGTCGGGCTAGATCAGTGGGGGGCATATGCCATGGCTGAACAGGGAAAGACCCACGCAGAGATCATCCGTCACTACTTCCAAGGGGTTGACCTCATCAAGCTGTGGCAATAGTGCATGGGCGATTGGCAGCGGGCAGTGCAGCTCGCTGCCTTAGTTTATAAAGCATGTTTATAGCCGACATTAGAGGAATAAGGGCTTGGGCGAGGAATATAGAATTAGTAACTCAAACGATGAGGTGAGGTTCCATGGGAAAGGTAATCGATAATCGCGGGCTGGCCTGCCCACAGCCAGTGATCAATACGAAAAAGGCCCTGGATGCGATGGCTGCTGGCGTTGTTGTGTCCATCGTTGACAACGCCGCTGCTCGGGAGAACGTGACCCGGTTGGCACAGTCGCTGGGCTGTTCATGTGTGGTGGAACAGAAGGAAGGCCTCTTTCACCTGACCATTACGAAGAACGGCGGTGCGGTGGAGGAAACAGTCGCCGAGGAGTGCTCGGATCTTGCTGCCCCACGCAAAACGGCGATTTTGGTCAAGTCTAATCTGTTGGGCGAAGGAGCCGAAGAACTGGGGCAGATCCTAATGAAGTCATACTTCTACACACTTACCCAGACGCCAGATCACCTGCCGTCTACGATTGTTTTTCTCAACACCGGGGTCAAGTTGACCATCGAGGGTTCGCCCGTTCTTCCCCATATCAAGGAACTGGCTGAGCAAGGCGTGGAAGTGCTCTCTTGCGGCACCTGCCTAGACTTCTATGGTGTTAAGGAACAGTTAGCGGTAGGGCGAATATCGAACATGTATGAGATCAACGAGAAGCTGCAGGCAGCGACAAAGGTGATTAGTTTGTAGGTGGAGCGTTCGGGTGACAAGCATTTTAACAAAAGGTTCCAGGCACCTTTTGTTAAAACGCTTATCGCCGGTGTTCCACGGTGTGACTCTCAGGGCGCCTTGCGGCGCCGCGATATCTACCGTCGCAGACCGCTGAATGGCGTGTTGGGGGCAGAACAATGTCTTGCGTCAGAGCTGGTTGTAGGGGCGCTGCTATGCCGCGCCCGGGTTACCCAGACCACGAAGGTGCAGGCGGGCGCAGCTGAGCGGCGCCCCTACACGGTTGGTGTTATCGGTAGTATCAATCGTACGCCGCCTCTGCTGTCTGAACCATAGGAACGACGACAGTTTTGTGCCGCAGTGGCTACTCTCCCAGGGCGCCTTACGGCGCTTCGTAGGGGAGAGCGCATTCGCGCTTTCATAAGGGTGCTCTGCCCCCT
>CAYOCI010000052.1:0-28116 GCA_964402415.1 uncultured Clostridia bacterium | reverse complement strand
ATGTATCAGGTCCTGCAAAATCCCATATTTCATTTATCCAAGAGCTATCTTTGGCATTTTGAATTGTTTGCATGTTTATGTTTGAAATATAAAGATTTGAAATCATTGGGTGCTTCATACAATCCTTATGTAATTCGACAATTCCTTCCTTCATGTTTTGTCCCAATGTATATAACCAATGATAATATTCTATAGAAACTATACCCTCCAATGCCAATCCGATAAATGTTGACTGACATAGATCTTTTATTAGTTTATAGCCTAGCTGTACCCAAGTAGTATTCTCCCTTTCTTGAAGAAGTATTGCTGTTACTTTACCATTTTTATTTACCCAATTATCATTTATTCCATTCAGAAAGGAATTGGGAATGCCATCATTTTCATTGAGGCATTTACCTAAAGAATTAATCTTATATTCTTTATAAGAATTCATAGAATTTACCTCTTCTTTATTTATAAAATTAGTCTTTGCATAGTTCACACTTCCTAAATTAAACTTAAAACCTCTTTTCTCCTTTGTCAAGATTTTAGCCCTTGTCGAAATGGGGTATTTACCCTCTATTGGTCAGATAATGATAGTAATCAAATGGGTTAGCCAGTATTTCTTTACTGCCTACAAATATGAAAAAAGACCCGTGAAACGCCCAGTTATAGGCATTTTCAGAGTCTTCTTCGTGGAGGCGCCACCCAGATTTGAACTGGGGGTGAAGGTTTTGCAGACCTCTGCCTTACCACTTGGCTATGCCGCCTCGAAACGTGAGGCCGGATTGCTCCGGCCCAACAGACAATGGAGCGGAAAACGAGATTCGAACTCGCAACCCCCACCTTGGCAAGGTGGTGCTCTACCGTTGAGCTATTTCCGCATGATGGTGGCGCAGGCCAGAGTTGAACTGGCGACACGCGGATTTTCAGTCCGCTGCTCTACCAACTGAGCTACCGCGCCATAAATGGCGGAGCTGAAGGGATTCGAACCCTCGTTCTCTTGCGTGACAGGCAAGCATGTTAGGCCACTACACCACATCTCCATATTAAGTTAGGGAATGGTGGGCGAAACAGGGATCGAACCTGTGACCCCCTGCTTGTAAGGCAGGTGCTCTCCCGGCTGAGCTATTCGCCCCTGTGCTCATCAATACCGACGCCCTTGAGCGAAGTTTATTATACCGCAATGCAAGTTCAACGTCAAGCTAACATCCGCTCATTCGTTGACTTTTTTCGCAAGCTCACTTCGCTGTCGTCCACCGGCAAAAGCTATTATATCGTAGTTTACATCTGGGTCGCAACCCGCAGTTTTTTCCATTGTCAGATCAAGAGAGTGTTTCACCGTTCACTCTTACCATCCTTCGCGATACGAATGGCTGCTTCATGTGCGCTCTCCTCGAGACTGTCATCTAGGTCGAGCGGCCTCCAATCTACGCCGCGCCGTTTCACCGCCAGTCCGATCAGATGATCCGTGAACCAAGGGTTCTTAGGTAGCAGAGATCCGTGTAGGTAGGTACCAAAGACGTTACGGTACACGCACCCTTCTCTGCCGTCGGATCCATTATTGCCGTAGCCAGCGATCACCTTCCCCAGAGGTGTCGCAGACGGGCCAAGAAATGTCTGCCCACTGTGATTCTCGAAGCCAACCAATGTGCGCGGTTCATTGACGATCTGGACATCAATGGCAATATTGCCGATCAAGCGTTTGTTGCCCGCCTCTGTCCAAGCATCCAGAATCCCGACCCCGGGGAGTGTAGTGGCTTCATCGATTTTGAAGTGCTTTCCTAAAAGCTGATATCCTCCACAGATGGCGAGGATGACTGCATCGTCCTCGGCTGCGGCCTGTAGGCACGCGCCTTTCACCTTCTCAAAATCATCACAGACCAGTTTCTGCTCCTTGTCCTGCCCTCCCCCGACAAACAAGATATCGAAGTCGCGCGGGCCAAAGGTCTCGTTGAGGGAAACCGGGATTACTTCGGCATCAAGGCCATGCCACTCGAGGCGGCGACTCAGTGCAAGTATGTTGCCGCGGTCGCCATATAGGTTCATGAGGTCGGGGTACAAATGCGCGATGCGTATCTTCACTGTCTTTTCTTACCCTCCCAGAACTGCTGCGTGTAACCGCGTCGACTGAACATATCGCGCAACGCCAGCATGGCGGTGTAGGTCGGGAGCACGTAGAGCTCCGCACCCTGCGGTGTTGCTTCCAGAGAGCGGTCGAAGGCTGCTTCGACCTCATGCACCACTTCCATGAGCTGCGGGTCGACACCAGCGTACTTGAGACGAACTGCCATATCATCGGCTCGGCGTCCAGACGTAACGATCTTGTTGATCTCTCTTCCCGGATCCCCGATTGGCTCAAAATCAACGTCCCATATCCACGAGATATCGGTTCCATCAGCATATTGGTCATTGAGGATAAACAGAAAGTTCTTCTCCTTGTCGACACGCAAGAAGGTGCGAAGGACCTCGTTGTAACCGACAGGGTTCTTGACCAACGCGAGATACACTAGACGGCCCTTGATCGGAACAGCCTCCATCCGACCGAAAGCAGACCTAAATCGAGGCACGGTCTGCTCAATAATGGCTGAGGACAGATCGAGCTGTACGGCCACGGCGATGGCACCCAAAGCGTTGTAGACGTTATATAGGCCAGGTAGAGCGAAGTGAACCCTCGTTAGTCCCTGCCTGGACCGAATCGTCATCTCGCTTCCCTGCATACCACTGAGCTCCAACTCTGTAACAGCGATATCGGGTGTAGGACGGGCGAAATGACACTTCGGGCACTGATAGCTGCCCAAATGGGCGTAGTAGTATAGTTCGTAAGTAAAAGGCGTTCCACAGCGGGGGCAGTATTTGGCATCTGCGGTCTGATGCATCTGCCCAACCCCATGGCGATGATCATCAATCCCGTAGTAGACATAGCTTAACCCCTTTATATCGCCAAGGCTAGCCACCAACGGATCGTCAGCGTTGAGAATGACAGTGCTGCCTTCAGGGAGTAGTTCCAGACCGCGTCGGATGAAAGAAACCGTCTTATCCAGTTCTCCGTAGCGATCGAGCTGGTCCCGAAAGAAGTTCGTAACGACGACAACGCCAGGCCTAATCTCCTTGGCGGCCTGTGGAACCGTGGCCTCATCGACTTCCATAATCGCCAGGTCCCCAGACACGCGCCCCCACAGGTCTGCCTCTGCCATATAGGCGGTAGTCAAACCAGCGATCAGGTTGGCGCCTGATCGATTGTGAACATAGCGCAGTCCCTGGGCATCCACTATCTCGCCAAGCAGCGTGGCTGTGGTCGTTTTGCCATTGGTCCCAGTGATCATGACCGCCCCGCCCGATGGTTGTTGGGCGAGCAGTTCTAGGGTCTTCGGTTCCAGTTTCCTTGCCAGTAAGCCTGGAAAGGAAGAGCCGCCGCCGAGCTTGAGGTTGCGCGCTAGGAATGTATAGACCCGAGCCAGCCAAATGGCGATGACTAGACGAAAACGTCTCATGCTTGTCCTCCAAATGGTGATATGGGAGCAATTTGATATTATTTCCATCGCACGAGCTAATAAAAATGCCAACTTGCTCGGCAAGTTGGCTGTGACAGACATGTGTGGTGCGCCCGGAGGGAATCGAACCCCCGCTTCCAGGTCCGGAGCCTAGCGCTCTATCCACTGAGCTACGGGCGCTTATAGCAGCAAGCATTATTGTAGCACACTCGCGGCTGTCATGCCAGTGGGAATATGTGCTTTTGACAACGTTCCAGATCAGAACTCATTATCGCAGCGCCTCGTGTACATGCTACCATCAGGATAGCGTACCAAGACGTGGTGTGCAAGCGGCCATCAGCTTCTAAAACGAACTAGCCCGCGGAAGAAATCCGCAATGGACTGCCAAAGGTTCTTGAAGAAACCTGCTTTGCCAATATCCTTGGCTGCTACTAGGTCAACCGCGCCAAGCTCCTTGCCTTCATAGAGAGCGACGACACGGCCAACCTTCTGCCCCTTGGCAATAGGAGCTGTCAGATCGGTCACCGTCTCAGCCTTCTGCTCCACTTTGGCTAGTTCGCCTTTGGGAATTGTAGCGACCAAGGGATGAGCGGTCACCGCTTCGAGGGTGTTGTCAACACCACGCCTTACTGGCACGGGGTTGCCGGCGGGTTGACCCTGTTGTAGAACGGTCGCTGTCTCGTAGTTCTTGAACCCGTGATTGAGAATCTTGACCATCTCTTCTTGTCTGATCTCTTCACTGGCCTCCCCCATTACCACTGCAATCAGACGGGTATCGCCCTGCTTGGCGGTCCCTGCTAGGGAATAACCGGCATTGTCTGTCATTCCAGTCTTAAGACCATCAGCTCCCGGATAGCTACCTAACAAGGGGTTACGATTAAGCTGATTGATACCATTATAGGTAAATGATGGCTGCGAATGATACTGAAGTATCTCAGGGATGGTGTTGATGGAATCCCTAGCCAGCATCGCGATGTCGTGAGCGCTCATGTAGTGGTTAGGCGCATCCAGACCGTGTGGATTCTCAAAATGGGTCTCCTTTAGACCCAATGACTGCGCACGTTCGTTCATCCTCTGAGCAAACGCTTCGACGCTCCCACTCATGTGCTCCGCGATGCTAATGGTTGCGTCGTTCCCCGATGCCACAGCGATCCCTTGCAGAAGATCGCTCACCTTCACTTTGTCCCCAACATTCAGGAACATGGTGGACCCGCCGACCTCCCAAGCCCGCTTACTCACGGTCACCAGATCATCTTTGCTGATCTTGCCGTCACGGATCGCTTCGAGAGCCAGTTTGAGTGTCATCATCTTGGTGATGCTAGCCGGAGCCACCTTGTCATGGCTGTTCTTGTCGTATATGACAACCCCTGTGTTGGCGTCGATCAATATCGCCGACTTGGCCTTAATATCCAAGCTCTGCGCTAGAGCTGTCGCCCCAAACAGCATGGCGATGACCAAAGTAAACGCTACCAGATAACGATGAAAACGCATAGCTTAACCTCCTCTAGTAACCTCCCTGTTAGTATAACCAGGAAGGCCATATGATCTGTCAAGCGGCGTCCGCTTTGAATTTGATCAGGACGCCTGCCTGTACGCCTGCTTCCAGTTCGAGAAAACAAAAACCAAATCCTTAGACTGTAGCGGATCAGTGCCATCGAGATGATCGCTCGTACAGGTGTACCAGGGCGAGGCTCGCTTGGTTTCACAGACCATAGCTTCGCTTGAAGAGATTACAATATGCCCGTCGAGTAGCGAACTGTCAACGCCAAAGTGGCATTTCTGTCGCCACGGGGGCCCTGCGACCTCAGTTGCCCCAACTCAGCGCGTCATCCGAGCCAGATCAGATGGCGTGTTGATATTGGTGAAGCTAGCCATGTTCAGGTCAACACACTGCACCAGCGCCGTCTGGAGCACCTTGCAATGGCACTGGGTGAGAAACCCACGCCAACGTCTGTCGCCCCGGGCCAAGAAGCCACTCAGACGTGACCAAAGCGATCGAGTATAGATCCCGGGGAACGGCTGCACATACCCTTCGAATTCTGCTAAGCAGACCTCGTACGAACCTAATCGCTCTAGCAGCAACCCTGGCAATCCGGAAGCAAGAAACGGCTGGTCACATCCTGTGACCCAGTTGATCTCGTCAGGGCTCATGCGCAGACCAGTCACCAACCCGCCCAGAGGTCCGAGATCCGGGGCTAAGTCCGGAAGACTGCACCCGTACTCGGTCGGCCCGACTGTGATGACGAGCTGATCTGGAAGCTCAGCGTGCCATTGCCTCACCGTGCGCTCTAAGAGTGTCTCGCCTGCCCACGAGAGAGTTGCTTTCGGTTGCCCCATTCTCGTGCCGCGCCCCCCGGCCAAGACAATAATCGCCACGTAGCCACACTCCTCCCGCTGCGGGTCATGCCTGTCCATCCTTGAGGCTATCGCACCGCGGATATTGCTGTCCAACTGCGGACCGGGGGCTGTTGGTTCCACCTGTTACCTTACCATAACCGGTACCTTGGGATCAACGAGTTCGTGGACAAAAAAAAGAGACCGGCTAGGCCGGTCGTAGCTATTCTTCTGGTGGAAGCTGCAGGTCGGTGAGTGCACCAAGTTCGGAGTTGTCGTCATCCTGTTCGCGGTAGTCTTCGTGATCAAGATAGCGCTGCTTCTTCCCTGGTAGCATACCAGCGGTGTATCTCCACGCGTTGGCCGTATCACCATGAAACACGTGACCGAAGCTTCCCAGGCTCCTGGCAACCCCCTCACCCGGTTCAAGCAGGCTATCAGCGTCAACCCCGAGCATTCCCTGAATCTCCTTGTGATCCATCTTGTCCGAGACATAATCGAGTTCTCTCTCGGTCGCAGCGTTCGTCTTGTCCTTTTGCTCCACGATCTCCCTCCTCAAAGCGTTCTTCGCGTCTAGTCTTGCCCTGTCGATCACGAAACATGACCTAACCCAAACTGGATACCTCGATCAGACTTTGGTCAGATCCGCCTGTGCAGGAGAATGCCGTCAACCGTTGAAACAGTAAGGGAGTATCGGCCCTTGGCATTTTAGCAGGAGGTTTTTGTTGTGAGATTAGTCGCTACTGCCCCGAACCGCGTCGACCTTGCCGGCGGAACGCTTGACATCTATCCGCTGTACCTTTTTGAAGAAGGCGGTATTACTGTTAACGCCGCCATAGGTGTTCAGAGCACCGTTCAGATCAGAACACGTGCCGACCAAGAGGTCCATCTGTATTCAGAGGACACCAAGCAGGAACTGGTAGCCAGAAACGTGGAGAGTCTCCCCATGGATAAGGAGCTCAGCTTGGTGGCTCGGATCGTCCGGCACTACCGCCCGAAGACAGGGCTAGAGATCATAACTAGGAATGACGCTCCCAAGGGGTCGGGTCTGGGAGCGTCCTCCGCTTTGCTCATCGCCCTCTCTGGTGCGCTGAACAGGATTAACGGTGACCCCTTCTCTAAGCAAGAAATCATCCAGGTCGGCGCCAACTTGGAGGCGCAGTGCATAGGGATCCCCACCGGCAAGCAAGACTACTATGCCGCTATGTATGGCGCTGTCAATGCCCTGTGGTTCCATGTTGACCGCGATGAGGTTGAGCCTCTTCTGCTGAAAGAGGATGCATTGGGTCAGCTTGAGCGCTATATGATCCTCTCATTCACCGGTGAGCCCCACTTTTCTGCCGTAACCAACTGGAGCATGTTAAAGGCGTATGTCGAAAAGCAGGGCGACGCAGTGAACAGGATGCGGCAGATAAAGCGAACGGCGCTTGCCATGCGCCAGGCTCTGCTGGATCTAGATATCCGCCAACTGGCTGATCTGGTCAACCAGGAGTGGAACAATCGCCGCGATCTCGCCGCCGGGGTCAGCACGGCTCAGATTGAGCGAATTATGGGCGCCGCCAAGCAGGCGGGCGCCTGGGCAAGCAAGATCTGTGGCGCTGGGGGCGGCGGGTGCATGATCACCCTCACCCCACCTGAGAAGCGCGACCAGGTGATCAGCGCTATTCGGGCCCAGAATGCCGAGATCATGCCCTTCGCGATCTCACGCAAGGGGTTGACAATTGAGGTAGACTGAGCGATAGCCCACAGCCGAAAGTAGAGAGCGAAGCTCGCCGATCGGTGTCTCACCGTCCCTTGCGGGCGCGCCCATCCGACTAGTGTCATACAAGAACAAACACCCCTGGCCGGCCGGCCAGGGGTGTTTGACTATCCTCGGTGTAGCTGATCGCCACGTTTGTTTCCGCTAACCGCGGGCCGCTGGCTGCGGGCTCTGGGCTTCGGCCAAGTGGCATGCGACGAAGTGACCGCCGCCCAGATCGCGGAACTCCGGTTCGGTCTCTTTGCACTTCTCTACGCATTTGCGGCAACGAGTATGGAAACGGCAACCCTTGGGGGGATTCACCGGACTCGGGACATCTCCCTCGAGTAGGATGCGCTGACGTTTGAGGGTGGGATCGGGGATCGGGATGGCGGAGAGCAACGCCTCCGTGTACGGGTGCAGCGGGCGAGTGTACAGATCTTCACCATCTGCCAACTCAACCAGCTTGCCCAGATACATGACTCCGACACGGTCCGAGATGTGTTTGACCACTGCCAGGCCATGGGCGATAAAGAGATACGTCAGTCCAAACTCGTCCTGCAGTTCGTCGAGAAGGTTGAGGATCTGAGACTGGATGGAAACATCAAGCGCGGAGACCGGTTCATCACAGACGATCAGTTTGGGGTTCAGAGCCAAAGCACGGGCAATGCCAATACGCTGCCTCTGTCCTCCGGAGAACTCGTGCGGGAAGCGGCGGATATGGTAAGCGGATAGCCCTACCACATCAAGAAGCCTGCGCACCTTCTGATCACGTTCTTGGCTGCTCGTAACGCCATGGATAAGCATCGGTTCTGCAATGATCTCGCCAACACTCATTCGAGGGTTCAGTGACGAGTATGGATCCTGGAAGATAAGCTGCATCTCGCTGCGCATCTGGCGCAGCTCCTCTTTGGGTAGGGTCATAACATCCTTGCCGTCGAAGACTACCTGCCCCTGGGCCTCTTTATAGAGGCGCAGGATGGATTTGCCCGTGGTGGTCTTACCGCAACCCGACTCACCGACCAATCCGAGCGTCTCGCCTCGCTTGATGTCGAAGCTGACGCCGTCAACTGCCTTGACGTGCCCAACCACGCGCGAGAATATCCCGCCCGTGATGGGAAACCAGGTTTTCAGATCGCGGACTTCGAGCAAGTTATCGGTCTTCGTCTTTTTGATCGCTAGTTCCGGACTCATCTTGCCGCCCCCTTATCAAACTTCTTCTGGGCCAGCCAGCAGCTCACCTTATGTCCATCTTGCTCGACTAGTTCTGGCTCCTGCTTCAGGCAGATATCAGTTGCATACGGGCAGCGCGGAGCAAACCGGCACCCGGCAGGCATATTGGTCAGGTTCGGGACCACACCCTTGATGACATGAAGTTTCTCCTTCTTGTCATTGTCTAGGCGTGGAATTGAGGCTAGCAGTCCCTCGGTGTAGGGATGCAGCGGGTTCTTAAAGAGGGTGACAACATCAGCCTCTTCGACGATCTTGCCGGCATACATGACGACAACACGTTCGGCCATCTCGGCGACAACCCCTAGGTCGTGGGTGATGAGCATGATCGCCATCCCCAGCTCAGTCTTGAGCTTACGCATCAGCTCGAGGATCTGAGCCTGGATGGTAACGTCCAGCGCGGTGGTTGGTTCGTCAGCGATCAGCAGACGCGGATTGCACGCCAAGGCCATGGCGATCATTACGCGTTGCCTCATACCGCCCGAGAGCTGGTGGGGGTACTCATGGACGCGTCTCTCTGGCAATGGGATACCAACCAGCTTTAGCATCTCGATAGCACGTTCCATTGCTTGCTGGGAACTCAGCCCTTGGTGGAGCTGCAGAGCCTCACTGATCTGGAACCCCACGGTATAGACCGGATTTAGCGAGGTCATCGGCTCTTGAAAGATCATTGAGATATCATTGCCACGGATACGCTGCATCTCCGCCTCAGTCTTGTCCAATATGCTCTCGCCATCGAAGAGGATCTCCCCTTCAACGATCTTGCCAGGCGGCCAAGGAATAAGACGCATGATAGACAGACTGGTAACGGACTTGCCGCAGCCGCTCTCTCCGACAACTGCTAGGCTCTCACCTTGGTTGATATGAAAACTAACCCCATCGACGGCGGGAACGACCCCGTCGCTGGTGAAGAACTGCGTCTTGAGGTTGCGCACCTCGACAAGCTTCTTCGACATGAGAACACTCCTCTCTCCGTGTTTGCTAACCTCAAGCCCGAGCGGGTCACCGCTCATGGTCTAGACGACATAACCATGGATGCTGCATGGAGCGTGGCTAATTTGATTCTAATTGGCTATTCGTGAGCTGAATCCTGCACGTCAACATAAAAAGCAGCGACTATATCGCTTGTATTTGCATATCTATGCGCCACTATAGTGTATTATGCAGGTTCAATTTTACATTAATCTGTCTCTCTCGTCTAGTCCGATTGCCACATTTCCTGTAAAAGAACAGCTTTAGACACAATCGGCCTTCACAACCAAAAGATGTATTGCCACATGTATAATCGCGGTCTTCAAGGTCCTCCGGTGATCAATCCGGAAAACAATAGTATATGAAAAAGAGACACCGATAAATCGGTGTCTCTTTTTCTCTGGTGTCGGGCGCGGGACTTGAACCCGCACGGTTGCCCATACGCCCCTCAAACGTACGCGTCTGCCAATTCCGCCAGCCCGACATGTGATGGTTTGGACAAAAAGTCCATACCTTGAGGGTATTGGTGCCGAAGGCGGGATTTGAACCCGCACGAGCTTAAGCTCACTACGCCCTGAACGTAGCGCGTCTGCCAGTTCCACCACTTCGGCATGTTATCTTGACAAGAACCAGAGAATTATATATATAGCCATTACAGCACCCGCCATAGCAAGTAACATGGGCGCCAACACCTGAAAGGTGGCTATGGTTAACGCCAGAACGTCAAGCCAATCTGACGACTTGTCTTGGTCGTTCATTACGTTCCTCGCTTTCGGACAAGAGCTATAATATCACATTTATCATCTGCTGTCTACTAGAATTTTATCCTAGTGCGAGGTGCCATCGCCTCTTTGGCCGCAGTGATTGACCAAGCCTCTTTCGATCATTATCGCGCCAGCCCTGCGTTGGCTGCAACAGCGACAGATGCTATTATGCCATCTCGATGGTGCGCCGTCAAGCGTCAACGTGCACGAGGTCGCGAGGCCAAGCGTCAGGAGCCAACCAAGATCATGGCATATGGTACTGCAGGGTAGGTCGGTCGATGGCCAACACTTAGGCCCGCTGTCACTTCCACCACAGCCAGACAACTCTCGGTCCATATAGGTTGCGATAGTACTTCTGGTGTTTTGAAACTTTGCGGACGTAGTCGCGCGTCTCGCCAAATGGGATTCGGTCGACGGTCTCAAGACGACCGTCCCAAACTCCTTGGCTTAGCCACTTTTGAAGATTTCCCCGTCCAGCGTTATAGGCCGCGATTACCTGCGCGCGGTCGCTAAACTCAGACGATAGATTTGCCAGATACCAGCAACCAAGTTCGACATTGATCTTCGGATCGGCCAACTGCTCCACTGCGAAAACATCCCAGTGAAGCTGCTCTGCGATCCAGGTTGCAGTCTCAGGCATTAGCTGCATCAGTCCCAAGGCTCCTTTGTGGGATCGAGCCTGGGGATCATACTTACTTTCGGTGTAGGCAATGGCCGCCACTAGATATGGATCGACTCCATACTTCTCAGCGTTTGCCAAGATCAGATCTCGATAGTGCCAGGGGTAGACAGCACGCCCAAACAGTGGCGACTGTACCCATAGCACAATCGTGATCACCGATATGATCAACAAAGCGATGATACTACGACGCACGTTACTCCGCCTCACATACCCCTCCGCTTTGGTCAGCTCCGAGATGATGCACCAGTGCCTCGGCCGTCGCGGCATTGGTCGCCACCATTACATTATGAACGTCACAGACCCTTAATAACGCTGAAATATCCGGCTCGTGCGGCTGAGCGGTGAGAGGATCCCGTAGAAAAATGATCCCGCGAATCTCACCATTGGCCGCCATTGCCCCAATCTGCAGATCGCCACCGAGCGGTCCGGAGAGCAATGGTCTGATATCGAGACCTACTTCTTCAATCAAGCGGCGCCCAGTGTTGCCTGTGGCTACGAGTCCAAAACCAGCCAACAGATCCTTGTGAACTCGCGCAAAGGCAACAAGCTCATCTTTCTTTCGATCGTGGGCGATAAGTGCTACAGTCGCTGTCAATGGTGATCTCCCTCCATAGCGCTTCTACCTGTGCCCTAGTATGGTCGATGCCTTCCTCGTTGTCAATGACACGGTCCGCTAGTCTGCACTTGTCGCCAAGTGGCATCTGAGCCATGATCCTAGCCAGGGCTGCTGAACGCGTGAGCCCATCGCGGCGTATGAGGCGCTCGATCTGTGTTGCTTCTCTGACTGACACCACCCAGACCTGATCAAACATATCTGCCATCTTCGCCTCATAGAGCAGGGGCACATCCACGACGATCCCCTGGTGGGGAGCGCAATATGATAGCGCGGCTGCGATCTGTTGTCTGATCTGCTCAATGACAATCGGGTGTACGATCTTATTCAGGCGCTCACGGGCCAGGGGATCGCTGAAGACGATCGCACCTAACGCATGGCGATCAAGCTCACCATCATCAGTTAGAACGACATTGCCAAAATGATCGACAATCTCCTGCCAAGCCTTCTGCCCTTTACGCTGCACATCATGAGCGATACGGTCGGCATCGATGATGAACGCACCGAGCTGGCGGAGGATCGCGACCACGGTCGACTTCCCGGATGCGATCCCTCCTGTCAGGCCGATAACAGGGAGACGGCGGGTCTTGAGCATGGGGTCATCATCTCCCCTTCTGGCAGTTCGGGCATAGGTGCGAGCCACGTCCGGCCACACGCTTCTTGACAATCAGCTCACCACAACGAGGACAGGGTTGCCCTTCGCGGGAATATACCCGCCACAGCTCCTGATAGCTGCCTCTCTCTCCTTGCGCGTCTACATAATCACGAAAACTTGAGCCGCGATTGGCTATTCCCTCGGCGATCACGTGGCGGATGGCTCCCACGAGCCGCTCCACCTGTTGGTGGGTCAGCTCACCTGCCGGTTTCTCCGGGTCGAGTCCGGCCTCAAAGAGGGCTTCATCAACATAGATATTCCCCAGCCCTGCGATGATCGTTTGATTGAGCAGGAGACCCTTGACAGCCACTCGTCTTTGTCGCGTCATGGCGAGAAGATAGTCCGTGGTGAACTCGGCACTCAGCGGTTCAACCCCTAGCTGGATAAGACCGCCAGCATCCGTAGATCCTTCGTCGGCAAGATAGCGCACCTGCCCAAACCGTCGTGGGTCAATGAAGCGAAGCTCCTGTCCGCCCGAGAGGTGCAGTACCACATGGGTGTGCTTGGGACGGGGGCGGTCAGGTTCGACCAGTGCTAGTCGACCGGTCATTCTGAGATGAAGCAGGAGAACTCCCTGGGGAAGCAGATCGAATAACAGATACTTGCCACGCCGCCTCAGGGTGACGACCTGCTTTCCCACCACAGCATTAAGAAACTGATCTGGGCTCAGCGGCTCAACCACTTTCGGATGCAGGACCTCCACTCGTATGATGGTCTGACCCTCGATCTTTCCTTCGAGACTGCGACGTACCGTTTCGACCTCTGGCAATTCTGGCATGGGCATGGCTCCTTACGACAAGATCGTCAAACCGTCTGCGTTTGCGCTCGGGGAAGAGGCGTCATGAACCACGAGCCCCAGACTGTAGACCGTAGACCTACTTCAGCGAATACCAGTCGCTGCCGACATTCACGTCCACCTTGAGCGGTACGGATAGTTCGATCGCTTGCTCCATGGCATCGCGCAGAGCTTGTTTCATGGCTTCTTGCTCGTCCTGGGGGCACTCACAGATCAGCTCGTCATGGACTTGTAGAAGCATACGACCGACCAGTCGTCTCTCCTTTAGGAGCCCATCCATGCGCACCATGGCCAGCTTGATTATATCTGCGGCACTTCCCTGGATCGGCGTGTTAATCGCTGTGCGCTCAGCGAATGATCTCTGGTTGAAGTTTCGGCTGTTAATATCCGGCAGGTAGCGTCGCCTGTTCAGCAGAGTAGTCACATAGCCGTCCTGCTTGGCTTTGGCGATATAGCTCTCCTGGTAAGCGCGTACCCCTGGGTAGCGCTCAAAGAAGCTGGCGATATACTGCTTGGCCTCAGCACGGCCAATCCGGAGATTGGTTCCCAGCCCATAGTCGGATATCCCGTAGACGATGCCGAAGTTCACTGCCTTGGCACGGTCGCGCTGCTCACGAGTCACCTGGTCGAAGGGAATACCAAACACCTCCGACGCGGTGCGGCGGTGTATGTCTTGATCCTGCCGGAAGGCCTCAATGAACTTCTCGTCTTGGGCGATATGGGCAAGGACGCGCAGTTCGATCTGTGAGTAATCCGCACCAACAATCACCCAATCAGCCTGATGGGGAACAAAGACACGCCGCAGACGTCTCCCCGCCTCTACGCGGATGGGAATGTTCTGCAGATTGGGCGCTGTGCTCGAGAGCCGCCCAGTAGCGGTAACCGCTTGGTTGAACGTCGTATGAACTCTGCCGGTGGCTGGGTTGATCAAGGGTGCCAGACCATCCGCATAGGTGCTCTTGAGCTTAGCGACGGTCCTATATTCCAGGATCTTGGCCACGATCTCATGCTGCAACGCAAGCTTCTCGAGGACCTCTACGTCTGTGGAGTAGCCAGTCTTTGTTTTCTTGATTACGGGCAGCTGCAGCTTGTCGAACAGAATATGGCCAAGCTGCTTAGTTGAGTTGAGGTTGAACTCCTCTCCGGCCGCGTGATAGACCTCGGCAGTCAGCCGCTCCACCTGCTCATCTAGCTCGTCCGCCATGACCTTCAACTGTTCCGTATCAACGCGAATACCGACCCTCTCCATGGCGGCCAGTACCGCGATCAGCGGCAACTCGACCGACCCATACAGGTCAACCAGTTCCTGATCTCTGAGCGCAGCCAAAAGCGGCGCAGTTACAGAGCGCTGCAGCCATAGCTCCATGGCGATGTCGTTACCCGAAGCACTGATCGGGTCACCCGCGATGCCGAGATACCGTTTGGATAGGCTGAGAGTATCCACGGCCTGCCCTGGGTCTAGCAGATAACCAATGATCATCAGGTCATCGGCGCTCTGTGGCGCATGATCCGGCCAGAGTCCCAGAGCCAATCCCAAGGCCTTCAGGTCGTGTCCAATCAGGTGAAAGACGGTTAGGCGATCCCGCAGTGCGGGGATCTGATCATGCATCACATGTTGGATATAACGAATAGGACCATCGTCTACGCAGGCGGCGATGGTGAGTCGCTCAGGATCGAGCCGGTCGTCATCCGACCTCACCGCCAGATGAAGCGGGCTGCCGTTGGGAAGCTGGCCCAACCACTGCAGCATCTCTTCGAATGAGATGACCTGCAGATCGAGCTCAAGGGTGAGTTCGCTGGTCGACGCTTGGACGCCAGATGGACGAATTCGCTCCAGAAGAGTGTTGAACTCAAGTTCACGGTACAGGTCGGTCAGGGCCTCCCAATCGGGGTCGTTCCGCTTGAGTTCGTCCAGCTCTACGACCAAGGGTGCATCAGTGCGGATGGTTGCCAGGTGCTTGCTCAGTAGGGCCTGCTCCCTGTAGGTCGCTAGGTTCTCCCGCACCTTATTACCGGGCACCTCGTTGAGATGCTCCAGTATGTTCTCCACTGTGCCGAACTGCGCGATCAGCTTAGCCGCGGTCTTCTCACCGATTCCAGGAACACCGGGGATGTTGTCAGAGGTGTCCCCGGAAAGGCCTTTCAGATCGATCAACTGGCTGGGTGTAACTGCGAACCTCTGCAACACAGCCGCTTCATCGATCGTCTCCAGCTCAGTGATCCCTTTTCGCTGGGTGTACAAGGCACTGACAGTGGGGCTAACCAGCTGAAATACGTCACGATCGCCGGTAACGAGGTATGACTTGACTCCCGCCAGCGTGGCACGCTGCGCCACAGTCCCAAGAATGTCGTCAGCTTCGAAGCCCGCTAGTTCGAGAACCGGTATCCGATACGCAGTCAGAATCTCCTTGATTACCGGAAACTGGGCCGCCATCTCAGTCGGTCCCTTTTGTCGCTGAGCCTTGTACGCTTCATATTCTAAGTGTCTGAAAGTGGGTTCTGGGAGATCAAACGCCACGGCCAGGAAGTCTGGCCGGTAGTCATCTAGGACCTTATGCAGCATCATGGCAAAGCCGTAGGCCGCATTGGTGTAGACCCCCTTGGCAGTGGACAGCAGTGGCAGAGCGTAGAATGCCCGATTGGCCAAGCTATTGCCATCAATGATCATTAATGAAGACATGAGCAAAAACCGTCCTTCGTGAGAGTCTCCAAGGTGGAGCGAGCCCCTTGGCCTGTCTATTATCTTCCCCACGGAGAGTCAAATACCTGCAGAAAGGACGCCTTATGGCGTCCTTTCCAAAACAACATATGCGGCTTGCCCAGATACTTGCGATCTCAGTCAGACCGCAAGCTAGTAACCAACCTCAAGTACCGACGTCCCAAAACGAGCTTCCAACAGGTGCAGCTCTTTCTCATAGCCCTGCAGTTGGGTACGTGCCTTCTGGAGTTCAAGCTCTTGCTGATCGATCTGAGCCTGATTCTCAGTTTGACGAAGCAGCGCTTCGCGTCGAGTAATCTCCAAGCGTGCCTGCACGACAATGTCCTGTAGTGCCTTCCATTGGGGCGCTAGGCTGACGATTATCGACTCCCTCTCTACCACAGTGGACATCGTACCCAACTGAATGGCTAGGCGAGCTATCTTGTCTGCAGGCGCACGAACTGCGAACTGTACACCTCGTGTCGGCGGGACGATCTCCACGACAGCCAGCTTCTCGCCCTGGGTCAGCTGCTTCAGACGCTGCCTTAGCTCATCAGGGCCTGGTCTCGCAATGCGCAAGCGCGTGACATACTCCTCTGGACGCAGATTCGCACCTGTGGTCAAGCTCGTACTGCTACCTGAGCCGGTGATGCCAAAGCCCGCGTCCTCGCGGTGGCGATCGCCAGCGATCTCATTCCGCGGTGCAGTGAAGCTGGGATTGGGAGTCGTCTGGATGGTTGGCGTGGTTGACTCCACCGGTGTCTCAGCGCTGGCAACGACCAGTCCATCTTGCAGTGATTGCACCTTCTTGACTGGCGGTACTGGGTCTGGTACGGGTGTTGCTGTACCCGGGGAGCCGGTCGTGCTAACTGGGGAAACACGATCGTTGCTCACCACACTCGTTGCAGGATCAACCGCTGTTGCCGGAGCAACCGGCACTTGCGGCACTGACTGCGCAACCAATGGCTGGGCCTCCTGCCTGCGGACCTCTCCTTCTTCGCCAGCGGACGGCTTAACTCCCGATGCGGGAAGTACGTTGGCCGTCTTCTGAGGCTCGCCGCCGGTCAGAGGGGTCTTCACCGCAGTGGTGCTGCTGGGGTGATCCGTGGGCCTCTGAGCCGAGGGCCTGACAGAAGCAAAACGCACTGACCATAGAAGCGCCAAGACAGCAGCCGCCGCCACCGACCACTGATACCAGCGCGCTCTGGCAGTTCGCCGTGAGTGTACCACGACGACAGGAGTCTCGCTCTGAAGTCTCTGGAAGAGTTGCGCGCGAAAAGCAGATGGAGGATTGACCTCGGGAAGCGATCGCACCATACGAACGACCGACTCTAGCGACTGCCACTCATTACGGCAGGATTCGCACTGGTTCAGATGCTCCAGTAGGGAAGCACGCTCAGAGGAGCTTAGCACGTCATCAACATGACCTGGAAGCAGCTCCCTAGCTTTTCTGCAGTCCATATGCCTCCCTCCTTTCGCTTCTTTGATGTACCAATGAATCAAAAAGTTCCCGCTGCAACAGAATTTTGTCCTTTAGGGCCGCCCTGGCTCGATTTAGGCGTGACTTGACGGTACCAAGCTGACACCCCAGGATCTCAGCGATCTCCTCATAGCTCAAACTCTCGAAATCCCTCAGAAGTAAGACCGTGCGATGGTCCTCGGAGAGTTCGGCTATCAGCCGCTGAACAACTTCCTGGAGCTCCTTATTCTCATAGACGGTCTCCGGCAGCTCGGTAAGGTCAACCACATCCCGATCCATCTGTCCCTCGTCAGTCTCCATCGGCGTATCCAGTGAGATGGTTGGGTGTCGTTGGCGGCGGCGCAGCTCATCCAGGCAAACATTGGTGGCAATACGATAGAGCCAAGTTGAAAACGCTGACTGACCCCTAAATGTATGTAGAGACCGATAGAGCCGAACGAAGGTCTCCTGGGCTAGATCATTGGCGTCTTCGGCATTTCCCGAGAGCCGGAAGGCGAGGCTGTAGATCTTGCGTTCATAACGCGCGACTAGGCTCTCAAAGGCTTCCCAGTGTCCCTTCTGACAGGCGATCACCAGCTGTTCGTCTAGGTCGATCTTCCCCACCCCCTCTTCAGGACGGCCCTTATATCTTTTGATGCTATCAGACTATTGGATAGGCCCACGCGAACCGCGGGCCTATCCATAACAGACGGTTGGCATGGCCGACTCGCTCCAACACACTTCCGGGTTCTATATCTTCGTATGCATAAACACGGGCATTAGTGCCTATTCGCCTATGATCTACCATTTTCCTGCCACGTCTGCCCAAGAGAATAATCAGAGAGGCCTTGCATGCGCGACGCCCGCCCAGACTGGGATGGCAGGACCTCCCCATCGCCACCTTAGTTCACCAGCGGGCGGCCAGGTGAATAAGCTATTCCTGCGAAGCCTAGGTGGTCATGCCAACACAAGTGGGGTTGCCCCAAGAGCCTGAGCTCATGGAACAACCCCACTTGTGTCTACGAAGATCTCCAAGTAGCCGAGACCCAGCTGCCAGTCCGTTAACCTTGCATAAGTCTGAGCACTGTTCCCACAAACAGCTGTGTTGCGAGGGGAAGGCATGCCTCGTCAAAGTCGAAGCGCTGGTCATGGTGACCTGCAGAAAGCTGAGTACCTACCATAACGTACACGGCCTTTCCGCCGTGTTCCTGAACTCGCTGCATCAGGTAGCTGACATCCTCACTACCACCAAGACCAGTCTGGGGAACAATCAGATCCGCAGGGATCAACCGCTCAGCAACCGTCTTGACGACGTTCTGCAGTTCGGCATCACTCTCTGCGCTCGGAGCGTCACCCATGGGGGTGATGGTGAGATCACAATCATACATTTCTGCCGCCGCACGCAGCACGGCCTCAGCTCTTGAACGCACGTAGTCGTTGATGGCGCTGCTCGCGCCACGGGCCTCGATCTTCATCAAGGCAGTTGGGGCGATCAGATTACGCCCTATCCCGGCGTTGAGCACGCCAACGTTGATACGCGATGCTCCCGCCTTATGCCGTGGGATAGCGTGGAGGTTGAGCGCAGCGGTAGCAGCGGCCAACAGCGCATTGCGCCCCTCATCTGGTGCGGCACCAGCATGGGCGGATTGGCCAGTGAACGAAGCATCTAGCTTGCTCGTCGCCAGAAACCCGCTGGTTCCGCAGACGATGGAGCCAGGCGTACCAGCGCCAAACCCGATATGTCCGGACAGGAAATAGTCGACATCGTCAACTACACCCTTGGCTACCATGGCCTTGGCCCCGCGGACACCCTCCTCTGCCGGTTGGAAGATCAGCTTAATCGTACCCTTCAGTTCGTGGCGATGCTCCATCAAGGTCTTGGCTACGCCAAGACCGATGGCCGCATGCCCATCATGCCCGCAGGCGTGCATGGCGCCGGGGTTGATCGATGCGAAGCCTTCGCGAGCAGGTCGATGCCCGCTGTAACTTACCTCGTGGGCATCATTGGAGTCTATATCGAAACGCAGCGCCACCGTTGGTCCCGGCGTCTCTGTTGCCAAGATTGCCACGACACCGGTGAGCCCACCCCGCATCTGCTCAGCTAACTCGGGGTCAGCTCCTTGGGCGATAGCACGATGCATATGCGCGTCCAGTTCTACCGCGGAGGGGACTCCCATCATACTATCCGGATCAATGATCTCTCTTCCGAGCTTGACCTGATAGCCCCAGTCCATGAGCTGCTTTGCGATCAGGGCCGAGGTACGAAACTCGGTCCAAGCTGCCTCGGCATGGCGGTGAAAGTCACGCCTCCAGGCAACAAGCTGCGGGGTCAGGTGCTCAATCTCCTGCAGGATTGGTGTGTTGAGATTATTGCTCATTCCTTCATCTTCCTTTGCGTGATCTAGAGTCGGACTGCCTGCCTCCGCCCTTCCCGGACCTAGTGTTACTGGCCAGAGCGCCCGGCATGTAGGTGGCGTACTAGTAGACAGGCTCCATCATAATGATGGAGCCTGAACCATGTAGATCCATAGACTATCGCTATTCTTCTCCCGCCAAAACCGTATCGGCATAGGCGTAAAGAGCTGGCGAACCACCGGTATGGAGGAAAAGCACCTTGTCTTCTTGCTTGAAGTAGCCCTTTCGCACCAGGTCTACCAATCCAGCCATCTCCTTGCCGGTATAGACTGGATCGAGCAAGATCCCTTCAGTCCGGGCCAGGAGGCGGACCGCTTCGACCATCTCGGGGGTAGGACGCGAATACCCAGCGCCAACGTATTCATCGAAGCAGACAACGCTCTCACGTGGCGGAACTGGGCAGCCAACGTGCTCCGCGGTACGCTTAACCAGATTGTAGACCAGTTCCTCTTGAACCTCTTTCTTGCGGCTTACATCCATACCCAGCACCGGGATGTTGAGATTGTTGCCGTAGACTCCAACCACCACGCCAGCATGGGTACCAGCGCTGCCGCTCGGCACCACGATATAGTCAAAGTCGAGCCCCTGCTCAAACATCTGCTGCTGGAGCTCCTGGATACAATTCACATAACCGGTCGCACCGATGGGATTTGAGCCACCGCCAGGGATGATATAAGCCTTACGCCCAGCCTGTGCGACATCCTCGGCGACTTCCTGCATCGCCTTCATCATATCCGAACCACCAGGAACGACCTTGATCGCTTCTACACCCAAGAGACGATAAAGGAAGTTGTTCCCGCTAGCCTCGCGGTGGTAACTGCCAGGAACGCGCTCCTCCAAGATAAGGCGGCACTTAAGCCCTTCTTTGACAGCGGCTGCCAGTGTCAGCCGGCAGTGGTTGGACTGCACCGCACCGCAGGTGATCAGCGTATCCGCCCCCTGCGCCAATGCATCGGCGACGAGGAACTCCAGCTTGCGCGTTTTGTTGCCGCCAGAAGTCAGGCCGAGAAGGTCATCGCGCTTGACGTAGATCATGGGGCCACCCAGCGCTTCGGAGAAGCGGGGCAGCTTCTCGATGGGGGTAGGGCCATAGGTATAGAGACGACGTGGAAAGCGACCTAGGTTCATCTTTTTCTGCCTCCTCTTGCTGTATCGCATGTCTCTACGGTCGCACTTGTTTGCTCTGGAACAGGCCGTGGGCACACGAATTATTGCTGTATCCATTCTGCACCCCGGGGGGATTGTCCTGCAGGCTCAATCTCAAGATTATCTGAAGCAGGAGAATTCTTTAGAGATGCGTAACTATTGCAGTAGATTGTTACGAGGAGGGAATAGAGCACATGCGAGACCGAATGCAGGCAGCGCTCCAGGGTAAGCAGGCTGATCTCCTGGAGATTCGCTGGGAAGATGAGGATGTCAACACCTTTGCCATGTCTGGTGCGGATGTTGATGAGGTTTCCCAGTCGCAGAACCGTGTAGGTAATGTAAGGGCCCTGGTCAATGGGGGTTGGGGGTACGTTGCCTTCAACAATCCCGATCGCCTCGAGGAGTATGTCGATCAGGCCATCCGCCAGGCAAGACTCGCCAGTGGCGCGAAGCGGGTGCTAGCTCCGGTTTCAGCAGTGGTCGATACCGTCCGTGCTGAGCTGAATGGCGACCCCAGGCAGATCAGCCTGACGGATAAGCTGGGCATGGTTCGTGATTATGCCCGGATTGCTATCGGAGCGCATCCAACTATCATCAATGTCCTGAGTACCTATCAGGATATTTTCCAGCGTCGTATCTACGTCAACTCTGAGGGGGCAAATATCGATCAGGACAAGTGCTACCTAAACGCCACCTTTACGCTAGTTGCCAGAGATAAGGGTGTGCTGGAGACCTTTGCGACCAGTTCGCGGTCGGTATCGGGTTACAATGACCTGCTGGGCCAAGAGGAAAAGATGCATGACGCCATTCGGCGCGCCAGCGAGATGCCGCAGGCTGAGATGGTCCAGGGCGGTAAGTATACGGTCGTACTTGACCCATCGATGACTGGCCTGTTCATTCACGAAGCGTTCGGGCATCTTTCGGAAGCCGATGGTATCTACGAAAATGAAAAGCTGAAGAACGTGATGGTCTTGGGCAGTCGTTTCGGTGCACCGGAGCTAACTGTCACCGACGGAGCGATCACCCCGGGGCTGCACGGCTCATACAGGTACGATGATGAAGGCACCCCAGCGGGCAAGACAACCTTAATCAAGGAGGGCATCCTTACGGGACGTCTCCACTCCCGCGAGACCGCAGGGGCAATGGGTGAGACCGCCCTAGGAAATGCGCGTGCCATAAGCTACCAATACGCACCGATCGTGCGGATGACCAATACCTGCATTGAACCTGGCAACAGCCGCTTCGAAGAGATGGTCAAGGATGTACCCAACGGGCTCTATATCCGCGGCACCCGCGGCGGGACCACCATGAAAGAGATGTTCACCTTTGCTGCACAAGAGGCGTTCATGATTCGCAATGGCGAGATCGCCGAGCGCGTCCGCGGTGTGGTTATGATGGGCAACCTTTTCGAGACCCTGAAGAACATCGACGCCATCGGCAATGACTTCCAATGGCGTTTTGGCACCTGCGGCAAGGGCGGCCAAGCCATGATCCCTGCAGGCATGGGTGGGCCCAGCATCCGCATTCAGAACGTCGTAGTGGGAGGAAAGTAGAATGGAAGGGATCTTCAAACTGCTTCCGACTGGTGTGGAGGCTGAGATCTACCATCTCGAGGAGATCGATCAGTCTGCAGCCTATAGTGCCGGTGTGCTCAAGGGGGTACAGGCACGCACTCTCGGTGGCTATGCTCTGCGCGTGGTCAAGGATGGTCGCGTTGGCTTCGCCACCACCTCTTCCTCCGACTCCATCCCCTGGATGGTCGAGGCCGCCCTAGCTACCGCTGAGATCGGGCGCCAGGCCAACTACCACTGGCCCACGACCTCAACCGTGTCGCAATGTGCGGACCCTGAGCTTGAGGGTCTTTCGTCCGACCAGCTACGTACCATGGCCGATGAGCTTCGCCAGAAGGTCCATGGCCTAAATAGCGATTTTCTAGTGAACGCAGGAGCCCTGCTGGTCAAGGAGAAGACCACGGTGATGAACACCGCCGGTGGCAAGAGCGAGACCAATCGCGCCCGCCTTTCGCTCAGCTGTGGCGCTGAGCTGGTCAGCGGGCAAGATATCCTCAATATCCACTGTGGTATGAGCGTCGGCCGGCTATCCGAGCTCTGCACTGACCGTCTGATTGACGCTACCTTCGGCCCACTGAATCAGGCCGCTGGCAAGGTCGTGACGGCACCTAGCGGGCCACAACCCATTCTGCTGACAAGTAAGGCCTTCACCAGCGTGGTTATCGGGCCGCTGCTGGCTGCCTTTAGTGGACGCAACGTTCAACAACGTACCTCGCCCCTGGCTGGCAAAGTAGGCGAAACAGTCTTCGACCAGAAACTCACCATCGTTGATGATGCCACCCTTCCCATGGCTCCCAGTTCCGCAGGCATCGATGATGAGGGTGTTGCCACCAGCCGCTTCCCGTTGGTTGAGTCTGGAGTCATCAAAGGCTTCATTTACGATCTCAATACCGCATCCCAGGCAGGGGTTGACAGTACCGGCCATGCACGGAAGATTGGCCGCACCTCTGGTGCACGCCTCAACTCCCTTCCTACCCCCAGCTACTCCAACGTCATCGTCCAGCCAGGCGAACTGAGCTTCTCGGACCTGCTCAAAGTCGTAGGCAACGGTGTAATCGTCGATCAGATCTCCGGGACCCCTGGCTTTAACCCGAGCGGCGAGTTCTCGGTCACCATTCAGCTCGGCTACCTTGTCAAGGATGGCCAGATCGCGGGTCGAATCAAGAACGCCATGCTCTCAGGAAGCGCCTTTCAGGCTCTTACTAAGATCATGGCGATGGGAAAAGACACAAGCTGGAACGGCGGTGGCGAGAGTGGATCGCTCTCCGTTCCTGCGGTCGTGCTAGATGGACTACGGGTGATTTCTAAGTAAATAATCTCCATGTACGTAAAAGATCCCTGTGGTGATACACAGGGATCTTTTACGTACATGACCTCGATCTGGTCTAGAACTCCAAGCCTTCTAAAATGGCGCAGGCGCGATCAAAATGCGTTTCCTGAAACATAAAGACGTCCGTCTTGTAGCTGGAGTAGGCCATTATCGGAATGCCCGCCTGCGCCAGGGCAGCAGTGCATTTGGCCAGGACGCCGATCACATCAAAGGGAAACTCGGTATCTAGCATGACGATCCTATAGCCGCCCACGACCTTGCACGGGTTGGCTGGCAGGTGATCGTCTCTCAGCACCACCGTGACCTCGTTCTTGTCGCGGATGCAGGTGTAGTATCCCGCCCGGGGAGCGGTCGGGATGGCCTCGTCCGCAGCAAGGCTGACGATGGCATAGCGCTCGGGGTACCTGTAAAGATGGATCACTTTCGTGCGGCCTCCTATGGTGGGGGTAGCCTACTCGATGACGGGAGCTTGCTCCCCTTCAATGACATCTGCCTTCGGTCGCGGTGGGCGGGGACCGAAATACTGGTAGTAATGAACCTCGATCCGCCCGTTATAGAGCTTGCGCTTCTTATCAGCCGGCCGTCCCATGAACTTCTCGAACCGAGGGTGAGATGTTAAAACGTAGGAGGACCAAGTGTCCAGTCCGCTAAAGACACGGTGCATCTCTCTGTATAGTCCTTCTACCTCACGGAGCTCACTTAGGCGCTCTCCATAGGGCGGGTTGCAGATGATATATCCATATTTGTACCGTGAACGAAGTTCGGCCACCGCCTGCCGTTGGAAGTGGATCTGCTTCTCCACGCCGGCCTGCCGAGCATGATGACGAGCCAGACCTAGGACCTCCTCGTCCACATCATAGCCGCTGATACGAAGCTCGGGATCCGGTGTGATCAGACTGAGCGCTTCTTCTTTAGAGCGGTGCCAGAGTTCTTGGGGAACGTTGGGCCAATCCATGGCAGCAAAACTCCGGTTGAGCCCAGGCGCCATCTTGAGGCCGATCATGGCAGCCTCGATGGGGATGGTACCGGACCCACAGAAGGGGTCTACTAGGGCCCGATCAGAACGCCAGCGGCTGAGCAAGATCAGTGCAGATGCCAGTGTCTCCTTCAGTGGTGCTTGCGCGACCAGTTGGCGGTATCCTCGCTTATGCAGACCAGCCCCGCTGGTGTCGATGGTAAGGGTCGCGACATCCTTAAGCAGCGAGACCTCTACCGTGTACCGCGGGCCGTCCTCCTCGAACCACGAACGCTTGTAACGCTGCTTCATCTTCTCAACGATAGCCTTCTTGACGATGGCTTGACAATCCGAGACGCTAAAGAGCTGAGACTTGATCGACTTGCCGTTGACGGGAAAGCTGGCGTTTTCCGGCAGCCAATCCGTCCAAGGTAAGGCCTTGGTCTGTTCAAATAGCTCTTCAAATGTCGTCGCTTCGAACTCGCCGACCTTGATCAGTACACGGTCTGCTGTCCGAAGCCATAGATTGCTGCGACAGATGGCCTCCTCATCGGCCTCGAAGAGGACGCGGGCATTGTCAGTCTTGACATTCTCATAGCCCAGGTCCTTCAACTCTTGCGCAACTACTGCCTCAAGCCCAAAGGTGGCAGTAGCGATCAGCTCAATGGTACTCATATGGTGCTCCTTCTCAATCTTGGTGAATGCTCACAAGGGTATTATGACACAAAAGGCACGCCAATTAACAGGTTTTTCAGGTCACACACACAAGCTCAGCACTGCTGTTACACGGTGTTATGGAAGCGATGGAGGCCCGGCAGCGGCCTTCCGCGCCGGAGATCGCATAAATAACAAGCCCTAAGACTAACGTCTCAGGGCTTGTTATTCGTTGGTGCCGAAGGTCGGACTCGAACCGACACGTGGGTAACCACGCTTGATTTTGAGTCAAGTGCGTCTGCCATTCCGCCACTCCGGCATGATCAGCCCCCTGATTATACCTCATCGATTGAGTTCGCGTCAAGATTGACATGCCTATCAATACAGTGCTCTCTACCGAACTATCATCATAAGACGACGGGGTTTTGGGAATTAATGAGTTGTACTCATCTCATAGAAGGAGGTGTATTCATGGAGCAGTTCAGGTCGCTCGGAATCAACGATACCATATTGCGTGCTCTTAACGAGATTGGCTTCGAGGAGCCTACTCCCGTACAGGCCGAGACCATCCCACTCGCTCTGGCCGGCCGAGATCTCATCGGTCAGGCGCAGACCGGTACCGGCAAGACTGCCGCCTTTGGTATCCCGCTGATTCAGAAAGTCGCAGGCAGTACTGCTACCGCCGCAGGGGTAGTGCTTACACCGACCAGAGAACTGGCAATCCAGGTGGCTGAAGAACTGAACAAGATCGCCCAACACGCCAATATCCAGGTGGTTCCTATCTATGGTGGACAAGAGATCCGCATGCAGATCCGATCGCTGCAAAAGCATCCACAGATTATCGTCGCCACTCCTGGTCGTCTGATGGATCATATGAGGCGTCGCACCATTCACTTGGATCACACGCAGGTGGTAGTGCTGGACGAGGCCGATGAGATGCTCAACATGGGCTTTGTCGAGGATATCGAACATATTCTTGGGTCCGTTCCAGCCTCAAGGCAGACTCTGCTGTTCTCCGCAACTATGCCTAGGGCCATCCAGAACCTCTCCCAACGTTTCCTCGATAATCCAGAGATGGTCGCCGTCAAGTCCAAGGAAGTCACGGTTCCCCTTGTCGAGCAGTTCTATGTCGAGTTGCAAGAGCGGCAGAAATTCGATACCCTTTGTCGCCTCTTGGACATTCAATCACCGGAACTGTGCATCATCTTTGGTCGGACCAAGCGACGCGTGGATGAGCTTTCAGAAGCGTTGAAGAAACGCGGTTACACCGCCGAAGGGATTCACGGTGATCTCATGCAGGGCAAGCGGGACACCGTCCTGCGGCAGTTCCGAGAGGGGATCACCACCATCCTAGTCGCCACTGATGTGGCCGCGCGTGGACTAGACGTCACTGGCGTCACTCACGTTTATAACTTCGATATTCCCCAGGATCCCGAGAGCTATGTGCATCGCATCGGTCGCACCGGTCGTGCCGGCCAGACTGGGTCATCGGTGACTTTCGTTATCCCGCGCGAGATCGAGCATCTGGTCAGCATCGAGCGCACGACCAAGCGTAAGATTGTTCGCATGCCCATCCCCACCGTGACCGAAGCGATCGAGGGGCAACAACGCCTTGTGGTTGACAGGTTGCTCCGCACCGTTGAGGAGGGTGGGTACGAGGAATACCACGGGCGCGCGGAACAGCTTCTAGGGGAGATCGACTCGGTCTCACTGGTGTCGGCTGCTTTGAAGCTCCTAACCAAGGAGCCTGATACAACTCCCGTAAGTCTCACCGAGATAGAACCGCTGCGCGTGCGCGGCGCCCGTAGGCCAAGTCCGCGGCAGCCCAGGAACCAGCAGCCTGGCACAGACTGGCACCGGCGTGGTTTTGGCGGCTCGAGCAGTCGAGAGCGCCGAGGACACGAGTTCGCTGGATCAACGGGTAGTAGGCGGCCGCACTAGCTGGCAATACTATCCTCAACGAGTACTTTACATCTCGTGACAGTCAGTGTATACTATAGGAAGCCCCGTATGCTATGCGGTTGACACATTGTCCTTCTCAGACTAGGTTTAGTAAGGGAAGCCCCTAATGAGTTCATCCCAGCGGCTATCAGGGTAAATCAAAATCTGAGGAGGACCTATCCTTGAACCAAGACAAAATCCTAACCTGCCGCGACTGTGGTACCGAATTCGTTTTCACCGCTTCTGAGCAAGATTTCTACGCTGAAAAGGGTTTCACCAACGAGCCCGGCCGTTGCCCTGATTGCCGTCGTGCTCGTAAGCAACAACAAGGTGGTGGCGGCTTCAACCGCGGCGGCGATCGTCCGCAGCGTGAGATGTTCGCAGCTACTTGCGCTGCTTGCGGTAAGGAAACTCAAGTTCCCTTCCGTCCCAGCGGTGACCGTCCGGTTTACTGCCGTGACTGCTTCGAAGCTAACCGCCGCTACTAATTAGCACTCAGAGGAGTGCCCGATGCTATCGCATCCGGGCACTCCTTTTTCGTACCGACACAAGGGGGGGCTGTGCCGCCGATCCCTAGCATCGGGCATGCAACAAAACACCAGTGCGACTGCACTGGTGTTCCATAATGGTGCCGGAGGTCGGACTCGAACCGACACGTGGGTAACCACGCTTGATTTTGAGTCAAGTGCG
>CAYOCI010000051.1:0-29207 GCA_964402415.1 uncultured Clostridia bacterium | reverse complement strand
AAACCCCTGACCTCGCTCCTGATGCGGCATATGCCCACCCTTACCATCTGCCACCATATGACCCGTGATCTAGCTGCACATACCCGTCAGGCAGATCTATTGATCGTGGCCGTCGGCAAGGCAGGCTTGATCAAGGGTGAGATGATCAAGCCAGGCGCGACTGTCATCGACGTCGGGATCAATGAGATCGACGGCAAGATCGTCGGCGATGTCAGATATGACGAGGCCGAACAGGTTGCTGGCATGATCACCCCAGTCCCCGGTGGGGTCGGGTCGCTAACCACCGCAATCATTATGCAAAACCTGATCAAGGCGATGAGACTCCAGGCGGAGTAGGATACCAGAGATCATCAGGGAGCCGAAGGGCCAGGGTGCGAGCACCCTGGCCCTGTTATGTGCGCAATGTGCTACACTATATTGGCAAGGCAGTACATGACCGACACAATCCCACAGAAAGCGCCTTGGCGTTCACGTAGGGTGTTGTGGTACAATTTCTGCAAACAGGCTGTACACTCCAGCTCCAGTGTCACCCTTTTTCTACGATAGCCGCGATCAACCTCCCGTCCTTCGCTTCAACTGTCTCTCGCGACTTCCCAGTCGCTGTCGACGCGCGCCTAGACGGCGCTAGTTGTGGCGCTTGGCGGGAGTGGACCCGTTGCTCTGCAGCTGGGTCCAGGCTAGATGTGTCTACGGTGGGCGTGGGAATGTTGCTTCGCAGTCACGCCCGGTGTCTGAGATCCATGAGAGGAGTTGCTTTCCCATGGGCCTTGCCTCGGTACATTTGGATTCCAGCTCCGATCAGCCCCTGTATATGCAGCTGGCTAGTCAGATTCGCCAAGCGATTGGCCGCCAAACGCTGCTGCCCGGTGAGAAACTCCCGCCGATCCGCAACATGGCGCAGACCCTTGGGGTCAGCAACGCCACCGTGGTTAGTGCCTATCGATTGTTGGAACAGGATGGTCACGTGATCTCGCAGGTGGGCAGTGGAACATTTGTGGCTTCGCCGAAGCAGACTGCGGACAAGCCTTGGATGACTGAGTTGGATCTACCTGTTGAAGTAGGTAGCCAGATCCTTCTCCCCGACAACGCCATCAACTTCGCTACCGCGAGCCCATCCCCAGAGCTTTTCCCTGTCAATGAGTACAAGGGGTTGATGAACGAAATTCTGGATCGAGACGGTGGCTATGCCTTCACCTACCAAGAGGGGCAGGGCTATCTCCCACTCCGACAGGCCGTCGCAGCCTACTTCTCCCTGCAAGGCGTGCAGACGTCTCCTGAGACCATGCAAGTTATCTCTGGCGCCCAGCAGGGGTTGGACCTGATCAGCAAAGCACTGGTGGCGTTTGGAGACGCGGTGGCGGTGGAGAATCCGACCTACCCCGGTGCGGTGGCTGCTTTACGTTCACGCAATGCCAAAATCATCCCTATCCCCATGCAGGCAGACGGGCTCAATCTTCACGCCCTGGAGAACCAACTGAAGCAGCACCCGATTCGGCTTGTGTACGTTACCCCAAATTTCCAAAACCCCAGCGGCGTGACGTATTCGGCAGAGAAGAGGGACAAACTACTGGAGTTGGCAAGACGTTACCAGTTCTGGATCGTTGAGGACGACTATGCCTCTGAGCTGCGCTATGTGGGAGCACCGGTTCTACCGCTCAAGAGCTTGGACCGTCATCAGCAGGTGATTTATATCAAGGGTTTCTCCAAGATCATGATGCCTGGTCTACGCATCGCGTTTATGGTGCTTCCCCCCAGGCTTGTGACGGCAGTCGCTTCGGCGAAACACACGGCCGATATCTCGTCAGGCGGACTCCATCAGCGGCTCCTGCAGCTGTATCTGGACCGTGGACTATGGACCAACCACCTGACGCGGGTGACCAGTACCTATCGCCACCGCTACAACCTAGTCTTGGGGGAGATCAAGGAGCGTCTCGGGATGCTGGTCAAGGTGCAAGAACCCCAGGGAGGCTTGAGTCTCTGGATCCAGATCCGCGATAGCTCGATCTCGGGTGACCGCGTCTACGAGTCCGCTTTGGCCAAAGGCGTCGCCGTCGTCCCAGGCTCGATGTTTTATCTCGACCGCGAACCTGTGCCTTTCTTTCGTCTCTGCTTTGCCGCCTGTCAGGCCAACGAGATCAGCGCCGGGCTACATCTGCTCGCCATGGTCCTACAAGAAAAGAAGTCACCAGCGGAGAGTTCGCATCTGTCGCCGCTAGTGTGATATGAGCCCGCAGCCATCAGCCCGCGGCCTACAGTAGGAGGACGAATAGGAGCTGCCCTAGCTCCCCTCTCTGGAGTCTGGTGTCTGGTGCCTAGCCTCTCTTTTGGGAGTTGATCGTGTGAAACGTCGGATCTCGGTGGCCCTGCTCATAGCAATAGTACTGCTCGCCCTCACAACCGGCTGCAGCCGCGAGGGAAGGGCACAGGGGGCTGGCCCAACCATCACCCTGGCTGGGTCGACCTCTGTCCAGCCCTTCGCCGAGAGCCTTGCTGAGGAATACATGCATCAGCATCCCGGGAGCTCCATCAACGTCCAAGGCGGTGGCTCGAGCTCTGGGGTGCGCTCAGCTCAGTCTGGTGCCGCGGAGATCGGCATGCTCTCCCGTGAATTGAAAGGTGACGAGAAGACGCTCAAGGAGGTTGTCATTGCCTATGACGCCATCGCGATCGTCATCCACCCAACCAATCTGCTGCAGGAGCTATCCAAGGGGCAGATCGAGAGAGTGTTCTCAGGTGCGATCAAGAACTGGGCCGAGCTCGGCGGAGCCGATCATCCGATCCATGTGGTCACGCGCGAAGAGGGCTCCGGTACACGGGGAGCCTTCGACGAACTGATCATGGGGAAGAATGAGGTCACCCCTTGGGCGCTGGTCCAGGATTCCAATGGCTCGGTCAAGGAGACAGTAGCCGGCGACCGCTATGCCATAGGTTATATCTCCTTGGGACTGGTCGACCAAAGAGTCAAAGCGGTCAAGGTCGACGGGGTCGTACCCAGCGTTGAGGCGGTTGCCCAGAAGAAATATGCCATCGTTCGTCCCTTCCTCTTTGTTACCACCGCTGAGCCCATGGGCTTAGCCAAGCAATACATCGATTATGTCCTCAGCACGTCTGGGCAGGGGATGCTGCAGCGCGAGGGGTTAGTGCCGGTTAAGTAACGGAGGTGTGCATCGTGCGCAAGGGTGAACGCATGGTCGAGATCGCGCTGCTGTTGGTGGCGCTGACTGCGGTGGCGGTCCTGGGCCTGATCATTGCCTTTATTTTCAAAGAAGGATCGCCAGCATTGGTCAAGGTGGGGCTATGGAACTTTGTCTCCGGAGGTCGTTGGTCGCCAAGCAAGGGGACCTTTGGCATCTGGCCGATGATTGTCGGCTCATTTTGGGTGACAGTTGGTGCCATGGTCATCGCTGTCCCGTTGGGACTGGCCTGCGCCATTTTCCTTGCTGAGGTCGCCCCCGAGCGGGTGAGTATGATCCTAAAGCCGATCTTGGAACTGCTGGCAGGCATCCCCTCGGTAGTCTATGGCTTCATGGGACTGGTTTTGATCGTTCCACTCATCCGTGATACGTTGGGCGGGACTGGCTTCTCCGTCCTGGCCGCGTCCTTGGTCCTATCGGTCATGGTGCTGCCGACCCTGGTCAGCGTCAGCTACGACGCGCTGAAGGCGGTCCCCACGGCGTACCGGGACGGCATGTTTGCTGTTGGGGCTACCCCGTGGCAGGTGATCTCCATGGTGGTTCTACCGGCGGCTCGTTCGGGGATCGTAGCCGGTTCGATCTTGGCCATGGGACGTGCCATTGGTGAGACCATGGCGGTGATCATGGTAGCTGGCAATGCGACGGTGATACCAACCTCGCCACTGCATCCTGTCCGCACCCTGACCAGCAATATCGCCCTGGAGATGGGCTATGCGGCCGAGACGCACCGTCAGGCGCTCTTCGCCACCGGAGTGGTTCTGTTCGTCATCATCGCCATCCTGAATGTAGTAGCTCGGCGGGTGGTCTTAGGGAAGGAGAGAGGCTAATGAAAGCCGATCGACAGAACCGCATCATGGTTGGCCTGCTCTGGGCCGCTACTCTCTTCACCGTGGCGATCCTGGCCTTCATTATCGTCTATATACTATCCCGCGGTCTTCCCGTGATCAGCTGGGCCTTCCTTACTCGTATCCCCGAACAGATGGGGCGTGCTGGGGGTATCCTGCCCAGCATCGTCGGCACACTGGTCTTGACCAGTCTTGCCGTTCTGATCGCTGCTCCAGTGGGCGTCGGGACGGCGATCTACCTGACCGAGTATACCCGTGAGGGCTGGCTCCCTAAGTTGGTGCGGTTTGGCACCGAGAGCTTGGCTGGCATCCCATCGATCATCTTCGGCTTATTTGGCTTCCTGTTCTTTGTCATCTACTTGGATATGGGCTGGTCGATCCTGGCCGGTAGTCTGACCTTGGCCTCCATGATTCTGCCGACCATCGTCAGAACATCAGAAGAAGCCATCAAGTCCGTGCCCGTCCCTTACCGCGAGGTCAGCTTCAGCCTAGGCGCTAGCCGCTGGCAGACGGTGACCAGTGCGGTGTTGCCCACCGCCTTGCCCGGGATTGTGACGGGGATCGTCCTCGCTATCGGGCGCAGCGTGGGCGAGACGGCGGCGGTAATCTTCACCGCCGGCAGTTCGCTCCGCCTGCCTCACTCGCTCTTCGATCCAGTGCGCACCCTACCGGTGCACTTCTATACTCTCGCCCGCGAAGGGATATCCATGAGCAATGCTTATGGTACCGCGGCGGTGCTGATCGTGACCGTTCTGGCCATCAACGCCACCGCCTATTGGCTGATGATCAGATTTGTGGCCAGAAGGACGTAGCAAGCGCTGCGCGCTAGGCACTAGCCACTAGGCACCACGAGTACAGCGCGAGACGAACGGAGGCGTTTAAGACATAGATGATGCGTTCTAGGCAGCAGTCCGCTTCGGCAACTCCTAGTGGCTATTCTAGTTGCATTCAACCGCTCATCCCCTGTCACAACTGTCTCTCGCGCCCAGCGCGGGCACTACCGACACCGCACCTACCGGTGCTAGTTGTGACTACGGTGAGCGTGGGCATGTTGCTACGCAGCCATGCCCGGCCTAGTGGCTAACGCCTATTTGGGAGGTGACCCATGTCCCACACTGATGGCGCCAAGATCAGCGCCCAGGAGTTTAGCTTCTCATATGGCGGAGATCAAGCCTTGAAGCGGGTGACGCTCTCGGTGCCTGAGCACCAACTGCTCACCTTGATGGGCCCCAATGGCGGCGGAAAGACGACCTTGATGCGTGCGCTCAACCGCCTCAATGACCTGGTGGCTGGCACACGGCGCGAGGGTCAGCTGATGCTCGACGGGGTCGACGTCTATGGTAATAGGACCGACCTCTCCGATCTTCGTCGCCGGGTGGGGATGGTCTTTGCCCTTCCCTACCCGCTGCCCATGTCGATCTACGACAATGTCGCCTATGGCCCCCGCAAAAAGGGAACGATCAGTCGCAAGCAGCTGGATGATCTGGTGGAACAGTCGCTTCGTGATGCCATCCTCTGGGATGAGGTCAAGGACCGTCTGCGTGACTCGGCTATCCGGCTTTCAGGTGGACAACAGCAGCGATTGGCCATCGCCCGAGTGATAGCGGTTGCGCCCGAGGTTATCCTGTTGGACGAACCCACCTCGGGCTTGGACCCCATCTCCACGTTGCGCATCGAGGAACTGATGAACCGTCTCACCGAACGATACACAGTCATTCTGGCGACTCCAAACCCGCAACAGGCCGCGCGGGTAGGCGGAGAGGTTGCCTTTCTGCTCGAGGGTGATCTGATCGAGAAGGGCCCGGCCCAAGCGGTCTTCACCAGCCCCCGCGACAAACGGACCGAGGATTACATCACCGGCAAATTCGGATGATGGCCAGTCGCGGGCATAGCCCGCTGCTCGCCTATGCAACCGGGCTGGTCGCGGGCATAGCCCGCTGCTCGCCTATGCAACCGAGGAGGTGAACCATGGCAGAACAACACGTTATCGAAGTGAACGACCTCAAGCTGTACTATGGCGCGCACCTAGCGCTGAAGGGAATCTCCACCTTCTTTCGCGCCAAGAGCATCACGGCGCTCATTGGTCCATCCGGTTGCGGCAAGTCGACCTTTCTGCGCACCATCAACCGCATGAACGACCGCATCCCAGGCGTTCGGGTAGAGGGTGAGATCCTCTTTGGCGGCAGGAACATTTACGCTCCAGATACCGATCTGAGGATGATACGCAAGCAGATCGGGATGGTCTTTCAACGTCCGACCGCTTTTCCTATCTCGGTCTATGACAACGTCGCCGCCGCCGCACGAGTGCATGGCGTCACGAGCCGGCAACAGCTGGATCAGATCGTGGAGGACTCTCTGAGGAATGTCGGCTTGTGGGATCACGTCAAGGACCGTTTGCGGGCCTCAGGGGTGTCGCTCTCACTGGGTGAGCAGCAGCAGCTCTCCTTGGCACGGGTATTGGCGACCGAGCCGGAGGTGATCTTACTCGATGAGCCTGCCTCGGCTTTGGACCCTAAGTCCACCGCGACCCTTGAGGAATTGATGGAGCAGCTGGCCCAGCGCTACACCATCATCATCGTTACGCACAACATGCAACAGGCCGCCCGCGCCTCCCACTACACCATGTTCATGCTCAGCGGTGAGTTGGTGGAGTACAGCGAGACGAGCAAGCTGTTTACTATGCCCAGTGACTCCAGAACCGATGCCTATATTAGCGGAAGGCTTGGAGGCCAGCGGTAGTCGACCGACCCCTACCATTGGGCCGGTTCGAGAGCTGCCCCCCGGGCGCACTTGGGGCAACAACCCTAGCTGCGCCCGCGGCTCCTGACACATCAAGCCCGCCGAAATGTGGAACCCTAGGTGGGGTTCCTTTTTCATATGGCTTTGAGGCGGAATTAGCTCAGGAGCTTGCCTGACTTCATTATGGCAAACTTCCACGACCGGCAACACCTTGATCCTGCGTCATGAACGTTCCGATAGAGCAGATCATGCAAGACGCGAGACTGACCAGTATATGATGATTGTTGAGATTGTGTTGAGATAGTGCTAAAATGGGGCTAACACGCACAAATGGAACTATTCCAATACGCGAGGGAGATGCTGTACAAATGAGTATGCGTAAAGCCTTTGAAGGGCAACTACGAGATCTCGATGCCATGCTCCTGGAGATGGGCAAGAAGGCAGAGGAGATGCTTGCCAAGTCGGTGGACGCACTGGCCAAAGGCGATGTCGCCATGGCCGAAGAGGTCATCGCCCTCGACGACGTCGTGGATAACTATAACCATCAGGTGGAGACGACCTGCGTGCAGTTGATCGCCACTCAACAGCCGGCGGCTCGTGATCTACGCGTCATCTTTGCTGCCATCCAGATAGCTGGTGAGGTGGAGCGTGTCGGCGACTACGCCACCGATATCGCGGAGGTCGTCCAGAAGTTGGCCGGTCAGAAGATCTTCAAACCTCTGGTTGACATACCGAAGATGTCTGATCTAGTCAGGGCGATGCTACGTGACAGTCTCGACGCTTTTGTCACCCGCGATCTCGACTTGATCAAGTCGATGATCGATGAGGACGACAAAGTCGACGCCCTCTACAAGTACCTGTTCGATGAGCTCGCGGATTTCATGAAGAAGGATAGCAGTTTGGTCGATCAGTGCGTGCTGCTTCTGACCGTCACTCGCTACCTGGAACGGATCGCCGATCATATCACCAATATTGGCGAACGTGTCTACTATGTGGAGACCGGCGAGCTGAAGGAACTGCATGTGTGATGAGTCCGATGACCACAGTCCACAGAAGTATACGAGAAAACCGCCTGCGCATCTGCAGGCGGTATTGATTCGGCCCGTATGGGAACCACCAGGGTCGCCTACAGGCGACCCGCGGGCGGGTTTGAAACCCGCCCCTACAGACGCCCCTGCTGCTTATCCGCGGTACAGCAGATCACAGATCAGTTGGCTGCAGGGGCGGGTATACCTCGCCGCGTAGCGGCGCTAGCGCCTGAAGGTCGGATACTCCCTCTGTCTCAGCACCGGCTTTAGGGCCGCCATCACGAGCGGGATGAGCACGATCTGCAGTACCAGTGCCGGCCAGCCGGTGACTAGTCCACCCCAAACAAAGGTGACTGGATTGGGACGGAAGCCGAAGATCGGGGCGACTCCCCAAGCTGCGAGGCCCAAGGCGATGCGGCCCAAGACCATGGCGCTCACCAGAGCCACCATGGGTGACCTGGTTAGCTTGTTGACCCAGCCAGTGATGAGCCCATATACGCCAAGTTCCACCATCATCAAGACCATCATAGGAACCGGCGAGATCGGTGGCATCCCCGTAACCAGGTGGCTCATTAGGGGTGTCAGGACTCCGACCACCAGACCGATGGGTCCGCCCAAGATTAGGCCAGCGAGAAGCACGGGGATGTGCATCGGCGAGAAGATGGTCCCGGCTTGGGGGCCAAGGAAGTGAAAGAGCTGTGGCAGCATGAGGCCTAGCGCGATGAACATGGCTCCAAGAACGAGATGACGGGTTTTCATGTGTAGGATCGACTCCTTAAATAAGATCAGACCATGAGATCAGGCTGATGCCTAGACCTTCATGGTCTTGGTTGCCCGGCCTTCATTGCCGGCTGGATCTCCTGGGCAATCAGTTCAATGGTTTCCTTGATCAGCTGCCCGAGGGGCTTGCTCTCCACCCCCACCAACTCCACGTGGTGCTGGTTGACCGGTAGCAGCAGCTTGCGCGCTGGACTGACGGAGACATGGTACGCCGTTTCTCTCGTCACCTCACCCATCAAGGCATCGGCAATGATGATGCCCAGCGGGCCCACGATGATCTCGGCACACGCCACGTTCACGCGGATGGCATTCTCGCCTGTCGCCCCGCGTGTAGCCCCCGCCTTGACCATGTTGGCGGTGGCAACCGCATTGGTGCCCAGGGCAATGATCTCCAAGTCGCGGTGGTGTTGGCGCAGTTGAGAGATCAGCTGCACCCCTATCCCCCCGCCCAAACCATCGATAACTGTAACGATCACAGCAACCTCCCGTAGCGCCTGCCCCTTCGTGGGGCGGATTAACAACTGCTAGTATACCACGCGGATGGATGATTATCCTGCTAGGCATCTCCGCGAGGGGTGAGATATAATGGACGAAAAGCCCACAGCCATCAGCCCGCAGCCCACAGCAGATACGCTCAGGAGCAAAGCATGGAAACAGATCGACCGGCATGCGTGTAGCGCTGGGCGTGCGGCTGAGTGCTGTCCACCTATCTAGGAGTGATCAAACAGGAAGGACGAGAGAACCGATGGTGAGCAATCCCTGTCCACAGTTTTGCCTCAATGAGAGTGAATGCAACTGTCCAAAAAGGAGTTGTCCACGCCATGGTTCGTGCTGCCAGTGTGTTCGCCATCATCGCACTAATGGTGGTCTTCCTTACTGCCTGCGCGGGCGGCCGGCAAAGCCAGCCCGAAAACGCGACAACACAAGGAGTGGAGAAAATGACCTATCGTGAGATCCTCCCCGATGAGCTGCGGGAGCGCCTGCAGTCGGCTAATCCCCTTGTGGTGGTCGACGTCCGCGAACCCAACGAGACCGCCCAGGGCCATATCAAAGGCGCCAAGCTGATCCCTCTTGGCCAGTTGGCCGGTCATCTGAACGAACTCGATCCACAGGCCGAGCTGGTGATGGTCTGCCGCAGCGGCAACCGTAGCTCCCAGGCCGCGCGGGCGCTGGTGGCCAACGGCTACACTAAGGTCTACAATCTGACCGGTGGGATGATGGGTTGGAAGTACGAGATGGTGAAGTAAGCCCGAAGGCATCAGCCATCAGGCATCAGAAATTTCGCCAAGCGAAACGGTAAGTTTTTGCCTTCTACGACGCGACAACGACCAGCCCATGAAGGGCTGGTCGCTTTGATGTACGCAAGGAACAACGATGCTTCGCGTAGTTCCCCGTCTCTACTGATGCCTGATGCCTTCGGGCTGATGGCTACGAGTTCGCAGGCATGTACTTCTCAAACCAGCCGCTGAGGTGCTGAAGACGCTCAACGCGGTGTTTGGGTTTGCCGGAGCGGGAGAGCTCGTGATTCTCATCGGGGAACCGGACGAAGACCGTTTCCTTCTTCAGCCACTTCAGCGCAGTGTAGAACTGCTCACCCTGTTCGATCGGGCAGCGATAGTCCTGCTCGCTGTGCAGGATAAGGACCGGGGTCTGAACGTTCTTGATATAAGTCAGCGGGGAGTGCTTCAGGTAGTGCTCGGGGTTATCCCAGGGGTTGCCGTCAAACTCATAGGAGCCGTTGTGGAAGCCAACGTCGCTGGTGCCGAACATGCTGTAGCGGCTGGCGGTGCTGCGCTGGGTGACTGCAGCTTTGAAGCGGTCGGTATGGCCGATCATCCAGTTGGTCATGTAACCGCCATAGCTGCCGCCGGTGACGCCGAGGCGCTCAGGATCGATATAGTCTAGGGTTAGCGCGTAGTCCACCGCGTTCATCAGATCGCGGTAATCCTGACCGCCCCAATCGTGGTGGGTGGCGGCATTGAACGCCTGACCATAGCCTTGGCTGCCTTGGGGATTGGTAAAGAGGACCGCATAGCCCTTGCTGGTCAAGACCTGGAACTCGTGCATGAGTGAGTAGCCGTAGGCGACATGGGGCCCGCCATGGATCTCGAGCACCATGGGGTAACGGACACCAGGTTTGAAGCCGTAGGGTTTGAGGATCCAGCCCTCGATCTCGACGCCGTTGCTGGCGGTAAAGGTGATCCGCTCGGGGGTACTGATATGCACCTCTTCCAAGTAGGCCTTATTGGCCTCGGTCAGGCGGGTTTCCTGCGCCCCGCAGGCCAGTGAGGTGTGGACGTCGCCGATATTGGTCGGCTCGGTGACCACGTAAGCAAAGCACTTGCCGCCGCGGGAGTAGGAGAAGCCATAGACGGCACGGTTGCCGCAGGTGATCGCCTCGACCTCACCGCCCTCGGCAGGGACACGATAGATGCGGGTGCGACCATGATCGGTAGCCAAGAAGTAGATCAGGCTACCGTCCTGGCTCCAGACAGGGCCGGGATCAGACGAGCTGACCATATCGCTGCCGACCTGATTGCCGACCGAACGCTCGAAGCCGAGCAGGAGCGGTTTGGCCTCGCCGCCAACTGCTGGGATCGAGTAGACGCCGGTGAGCGTGGCTCCACCGTGCGACATCTCATGGGCGTAGAAGGCAATCCGGCTGCCGTCTGGGGAGAAGGAGGCAGCAGAGCAGGGGCCAAAGCTCTGGGTCAGCTTGGTGATCTCGCCGCCATCGACCGGGATGGCATAGAGGTCGCTGTGGGAGACGTAGTCGGCATCAGAATAGCGTTTCGAGGCGAAGACGATGGTCTTGCCATCGGGAGACCAAGTGGCGCCGCCATGATCATAGTCACCGCTGGTCAGTTGGCGAACTTCGCCACTTGCTACCTTGACGATGAAGATCTGACTGCGGCGGTCGCCGAGGAAGCCCTCACCATTCATCTTGTAGTGCAGGCGAGTGATGACCTTGACGTCGCTCTTCTCGCCCTTGGAGCCGTCACTCTTATCAGCTTCATCGCTGGGGCCGATCTTGCCCACGGCTGCGATCTGGGTGCCATCGGGAGACCAGACGATCCCGCCCAAGGGGCGCTTAAACTTGGTCAGCTGACGGGCCTCACCGCCCTGGGCACTCATCAACCAGATCTGGTTGTCGCCGCTGCGATTGGAGATGAAGGCTAGGGTCTTTCCATCCGGGGACCAACGGGGGCTGGTGTCGGACTTCTGACCGCCGGTAAAGGGGTAGGGTTCGCCACCTTTGGTCTCTACCATCCAGATCTGGTTGCGGTACTTATTCTTGTCTTCGGGGTCAACGTTCTTTGCCACGTAGGCGATCTGCGTGCCATCGGGAGAGATCTGCGGGTCGGAGACCCATTTGAGTTGGTACAGATCCTCAATGGTTACGCGACGCTTCTGGTTGCAGTCACAGCTCATCTTAGCGCCTCCTTACGAGCGTATTGCTAAGTATTTCGCGTTGCGTAAGGACGTTTCCTGCCAGATGCCCAAAAGAGTCCCTCGCCCCTCGGCCCTCGCCCCTCGTGAGCAACCAAGCTGCGGAACCGCCTATGCCCGTGACTGTACTTGTCAAGCAGCGGCAGGGAAATCTGCATGTTGGGACGAAATGACCATCATCACGTAGAAATCCCCCACGAGTGGCGAGGGGCGAGGGGCGAGGGACTAGGGGCCCTCACTCCGAAGGAGGGAGAAAGTGCTCGAACTAAGTCTAGCTCTGGTCGGGTATGGCACCGTCACCAAGAGCCTGGTCGAACTATTGGTCAGTGAGAAGCAGCGTATCTACCGCGATCACGGGCTGGTCTTTCATATTGTGGCGGCGGCGGACAGCAAAGGGATCGTCATCAGTCGTGATCCTATCCCCGCGGCCAAGCTCAGTGTGGTCAAGATGGACACCGGCAGTGTCGCTTACTATCCCGGTCTAGGACAGAAGGGTGTTACGGGGCTGGAAGCCATCGAACTCTGCGCTGCTGACATCTTGGTCGAAGCAACCCCCACCGACCTGCGGACAGGAGAACCGGGGCTAACCAATATCCGTGCTGCGATGCACAAGGGGATGCATGTGGTCACAGCCAATAAGGGGCCGCTCGCCCTGCGCTGGGGCGAGCTTCATGCCCTAGGTGCCCGCCAGGGGGTGCAACTGCGCTATGGGGCAGCCGCCAGCGCCGCTCTGCCGGTGCTGGAGTTGGGGCGGTCCTTAGCTGAGGGGGGAGAGCTCCTCGGGGTCGAGGGGGTCTTCAATGCTACCAGTGGCTTTGTTCTCAGTCAGATGGAGCACGGTTTGTCCATGGCTGACGCCGTCCGAGAAGCGCAGCGCCGCGGATTTGCCGAGGCAGATCCGAGCCTGGACCTGGGCGGCTGGGATACGGCGGTTAAGCTCTTGATCCTCGCCAATCATTTCTGGGCCCGCTCCGAGACGCTCGCCAATGTGCAGGTAACCGGGATCGGCGCCATCAGCCTTGACGAGATCCAGCGTGCCCAGCAGGACGCCAAGACGATTCGCTTGGTGGGGAGTGCCTCACTGAGGGAGAATGAACTCCGGCTCCGGGTAGCGCCCGTTGCACTCGATCTCGATCATCCTCTAGCATCAGTTGCAGCCACGGACAAGGGGATCGTCATGGCAACCCGTCACCTGGGCGCGCAGCTTCATTACAGTCGAGGACCCCGTCTGGCTTCCACTGCCGGGACGATCCTGTCAGAGCTAATCCAACTGGGTAGGAGCATGGTGGTAAGATAGCGATCCACCCGCTTGACCTTTCTATGGGCTGCCGGTAGCTCATTCCTGCATAAGCATACGCCCGAAGACTAACACTAACCCTTGACCACTTTGATGGGCGAGGGTGATGTGTTTGTTTGGGCCGATTCGACGCTTCTTGGAGCGCAGACGCCGCGGTGGCGGCGGCGCTCATGCCCACCAGCACCTTGACCGCCCTTTGACTGGCAAGCTCCAAGACGATATGGACAGTATCCGCGCCGAACTGGAAGATAGCGCGGATCTATGTATGCGCACCTTTTTCACCGGTGCCGGGAACAAGCGTGCTGCGGTCGTTTATCTCGAGGGGATGGTCGACACCACTACTCTCCAGAGCCATGTTCTAGCTCCGATCATCCAGTTTACCTCGCTGGCCGACGGGCTCGGAAGCTGGGATGCCGACATGGGCCGACTAGCCGAGCACCTGCTGGGAACGGCGATCTCGGCCGCCAGGACAAGCGAGAGCAATGGTATCGATGATCTGGTCAATCTGATCCTCACTGGTCAAGTGGGCATCCTAGTCGATGGCCAGCAGACCGCCTTGGTGGTCGACTGCCCGGGCAGCCCCGAACGCGCGGTCGGCCAACCGGTCAATGAGCGGTCGGTCAGAGGTCCGCGGGATGCCTTCAATGAGAGTATCAAGACCAATATCGCTCTGCTGCGGCGCAGGTCGCTGAGCACTGGGCTGAAGGTGGAGATCGTCACTGTAGGCAGACGCTCTCGCACCCGCGTCGCCATGGTCTATTACGTCGATATCGCTCGTGATGATCTGATCAATGAGGTCAGGCGGCGCCTGCAGTCGATCAGTACCGACATCATCGATAGTACCGGCCAGATCGAACAGTTCATCGAAGACAACACTTGGTCGACCTTTCCCCAACTGGTCAATACCGAACGACCGGACAAGGTGATCGCTTCGATCGCGTCGGGGAAAGTGGGTATCCTGGTCGATGGGGTACCCAATGCGCTTATCGCTCCTTCGGTCTTTGTCGACTTCTTCATCAGCCCTGACGACTACTACGAGCGGTGGCTGGTCGGATCGGTGATCCGTAGCACCCGCTTTCTTAACGCCATCGTCACCACCACACTCCCAGCAGCGTACATCGCCGTCACGGCCTTCAATCCCGGACTCCTGCCCACCCAACTGGCGCTGACCATCACCGCAGCACGCGTCGAGGCTCCGTTCCAGGCCTTCTTCGAGGCACTGCTGATGGAGATCACCCTGGAGACGCTGCAGGAAGCAGGGGTGCGCTTACCTGAGGCGGTCGGACAGACTGTTACCTTCATCGGCGGCCTAGTGGTCGGCCAAGCGGCCATCCAAGCGGGCTTAGTCAGCCCGATCATGGTGATCGTAGTCTCGCTCACGGCGGTGACCTCATTTACCATCTCCAGCTATAGTATGAACCTGGCGCTGCGGCTGCTGCGCGTACCGCTGATGATCGCCGCCAACTTCCTCGGTCTCTATGGTCTGGCCATCGCCATACTATTCCTGCTGGTCCATCTCTGCAGCCTCAAGAGCTTCGGTAAGGCGTATCTCACACCGCTTACTCCCTATAACCTAAGCGATTGGAAGGACTCGCTGGTCCGGGTACCTACCGAGATGCTCAGCACCCGACCCGAGTTTATGGAACCCAAGGACAAGGACCGGTCGGACGGCGCGCAAAAGGCCCCCAAGAGAGGGGGAAAGAGGCGTGGATAAGCAGGAGAGCGCCATTGTCCCCAACCAGGTGTTCAGCATCGTCGCTCTCAGCATGGTTGGAGTGCGGATCTTGTCCCTTCCTGCGGAGGTCGCCCAGGTTGCCGGGCGTGATGCATGGATCGCCACGCTCATCGCGGCTGGTATCACCATGGGGGAGATCTATCTCCTGGCTCAGTATTGCCGCCGCTTTCCGCAGCTGTACTACCCTCAGACCATCTACCTCGTCTATGGCCGATGGCTCGGCCGTCTCTTTACTGGCTTCATAGCGCTGCTCCTGGTTCTGGTGGCGGGGGTCGGACTACGCGACTTTTCGACCACCATGCGGATCAGCATTCTAGACAAGACCCCTCCCTGGGTCATCTGGGGCACCATGCTCCTGGTCACCTGCTACCTCGTCCAAAGTGGGCTGGAGGTCATCGCACGTACCTTCGATCTGCTCTACCCACTCTCACTGATCATGGGGCTGCTGATCGCGGCCGCCACTGTCCCGCAGATGCATCTTCGCAACCTGCTGCCCATGCTGGCTGAAGAACCGGCTCAGATTGCCAGAGGAGTATTCGTCGCTCTGCGCGCCTTTCAGCAGTTCACAGTCATCGCGGTGCTCCTTCCTGATTTGCGCCAAAAGCAGTCCTACCTGAGCCGTGTACTCCTGGCGACGGGCGTAACCCTCTTCCTCAATGCTCTGGGCGTCTTTAACTCCGTGACGGTCTTTGGGCCTCGCGAGACGGCGTATCTAGTTAGTCCGTTACTGAGCCTTGCTCGCTCCGTCGATATACCCTACGCTGTGGTGGAGCGGATGGAGATCCTGCTGATGGTCGAGTGGGTGCCGATTGGCTTCGCTCAGCTGGGGATACGTCTGTATATGATTGAGCTGATCTTCTCCCGAGTCTGGCGTGTGCCCAAGGGATGGCGTCTGCCCATCATTGTCATCACCGCAGCTGTGATCGCTCTCGTGGCCAGCCTGCCACGAGATGTTACGCTTAATAGCCGCTTCATAGACTATCTGGACTATTCCGTCGTGTCGGTAGGATTGATCTTCACTCCCGTCACCTATCTTGTCGCTGTGCTGACCGGAAAGCGAGGCGATCACGATACGAAGAACTCTGCTCGCCGTGGCGCTTAGCCTCGCCATAACTCTGAGCGGTTGTTGGGATCGGCAGGAGATCGAGAACCGGGGGTTCGTCCTGGCGGTCGCCATCGACAAGCCCTCAGCCGAAGAGGTGCAAGCCGCGCAGGCCGGTCCGGTACAAGCTACCAGCGAAGGGATCGAGCTGGTACCGACCCCGAATCGGACTGCGCTCTATCGGATGACCATCCAACTGCCGATGCTGAGAAGGGCCAGTCGACAGGCCGGGCCCTTAGGTGGAGGGGGATCAGAGTCGACCGTCTGGAACCTATCTGGCGTCGGCAGCTCGCTCTTCGCCATCAACCGCGAGTTTGCTACTAGGACCACCATCCCGCCTTTCTACGAGCATGTTCAGGTGATCCTCATCAGTGCCGATGCCGCCCGGGATGGGCTGGACGGCTTCACTGACTTCTTCTTTCGTGATCCTGAGTTGCGCAGGCGCACCCCCGTGCTGATCAGTGACCAGGAGGCCCGCAGTCTCCTGGAACTGCGTCCACATTTGGAGCCGTTTTCAGCCGTTTACCTGGGTCGCCTGACCAAGAACGTTGATCTAACCGCCCGCATCGTCCACGACACGGAGCTGGGCGATCTCTCAGCGTTCCTCCACAACGGGCTAGACTTCCTACTGCCCAGGGTTATCTCGGAGGGGCAAGAGATCAAGGTCGCCGGGGCGGCCGTCTTTCATGAGGACAAGCTGGTCGGCTGGCTGAATGAGGACGAGATGCAGGCCGCCAAGTGGTTAGGCGGATCTGCCAAGGGTGACTGGATCACGGTCCCCTGTCCAGATCACCCGCCTGGTCCGGTGACCATGGATATCAACGCTGGCAAGGCGAAGGTCAAGGTCGCTATCAACGGAGTCAAGCCAACCATCGAGTACAGTGTTGAGATGAGCGGTAATCTGGCCGAAGATCTTTGCCAGCATGACGATCATGATTTTGATCCTGGGTTCTTGCGTCGTGTCGAGGCGCAGGTAGCACAGGTCATGGAGCAGAAGATGGCCGCGGTGATCGAGAGGCTGCAGGGCGAACTACGTTCGGATATTCTGCATATGGGCACCGAGGTGGAGCGCCAGAGCCCGAGGCTGTGGAAGCAGATCAAAGACCAATGGGACGAGATCTATCCTACGGTGGATGTCAAGGTCAAGGTCAACGTGATCCTCAAGCTGGTCAACCTGACGCGGCGGTCGCCGTAAGAGATCAGGCCAAAGCCCATAGGCCAAAGCCAAAAGTGGTGAGGCAAGTGCGGAGGTCAAAGCCGAGAGACCACGGTGTAGGCGCGATGTGGTCCGTCGGTTGCTGCCCAACGTAAGCCGTGTGGAACTGTCATGGTACCGCCCTCACTCATCCTCATATACTGTAACAGGGATAAGAGGGGGTGAGATCATGCCAGTCGTTGAGATGGTCTATGGGATCGGGATCCCCGCGCTCATCACTGGCCTTCTTCAGATCGCTGTGGGGGCTGGGCTACCCAAGAAGATCAGCCCCGTGCTCTCGGTGGTGATTGGTCTGGTTTTGGCCTTCATCCTCCAAGGCGAACTGAAGGTGACCTTCGCACAGAGCGTTCTGGTTGGGCTCTATTGGGGGCTGGTGTCGGTCGGCCTTTACAGTGGGACTAAGAATGTCTTGGAGTACTACAAGAATGGCAACGGCGTCACCAAGTAGCAGACAAGAGAGCGTGCCCTTGCGGACACGCTCTCTTGTTCTTAGCTTCGGCCAATATGTTGTTCTCACTTTGGGCTTTGGCCTTTGGAAGGCGCGCGTGTGGCATCAGCAGCCGCATGGCTGCTGGGCTAGATCAAGCGCCCCCTACAACCGCACGCATCGTGTGCGGGCTATTTTCCGCTCTTCTCGTAGGGAACGCCGCTGGCAGCCGGTGGGGTGGAGCGGCCCACCAGTCCCGCTAGAGCCAACATAGTCAGAACATAGGGGACGACCACCAAGAGTTGCCGCGGTATGATTATAAAGTTCCAGTTGTTGATCTGAGCCAGCATCTGCAGGGCATCGGCTCCCCCAAAGAGAAGACAGGCCCACATGGCGCCGATTGGGCGCCAGTTGCCGAAGATAACCGCCGCGAGAGCGATAAAGCCACGTCCGGCCACCATCCCTTCAACGAAGGTGCGAGTGTTGCCGGTGGAGAGGATGCCGCCGGCCAGACCTGCTAACGCACCGCTGAGAATAACACAAAGGTAGCGCACAGCGAAGACGTTGACCCCCATGGTGTCGGCCGCCCGGGGGTGCTCACCCACGGCACGGATGCGTAAGCCTAAGGGGGTGCGATAGATGATGTAGTGGGTGGCGGCCAGTGCGATGAAAGCCATATAGACGCCGACCATCTGGTTCCCTAAGATCGGACCCAAGAAGGGGATATCCTTGATCAGAGGGATATTGAGCGTGGGGAGGCGGACTGGGATCGGAGGCGATTCGCCACCATGACCGTAGAACTTGGTCAGAAGAAAGGCGGTCAGGCCGGCAGCTAGGATATTGATGGCGGTGCCACTGACCACCTGATTGGCGCGGAAGCTGATCGAGACCAGAGCGTGCAGCGCCGCGATCGCTATGCCGGCGATGATGGCTGCGAGTAGGCCCAGCCACGGGTTCGAGGTGGCGATGGTGGTAGCCACTGCTGCAAGGGCACCGAAGGTCATGATCCCTTCCAAGCCTACGTTAACAACGCCGGCACGCTCAGAGAAGACCCCGCCGAGAGCGGCTAGCAGCAGTGGAGTGGCTGCGGCCAGAGTCAGGTTGATCAGGGTGGACAAGGTGTTCAGGTCAAAGCTAACCACGGCTCACCACCTCCTTGCGATAGCGGCTGAGCAGCCAACGGATAATCTCATCGGCGGCGACGAAGAAGATGATGCTCGCCTGCACGATGGCGATAATCTGTTTCGGAACATCGGCGGCCTGCATGGTGACGCTACCGCGGCCCAAGATGCCGAAGAGGAAGGCGCCCAGGATCACTCCCACAGGATGGTTGCGTCCGATCAGCGCCACCGCGATACCGTTAAACCCGAAACCGGGGAAGCCAAAATATTGGAAGGTGCGCGAGCTTAGCCCTAGGATCTGGCTTACTCCGGCTAAGCCAGAGAGAGCCCCGCTAATCACCATGGCCAGCACGATATTCTTGGGGACACTGATCCCTGCATACTCGGCAGCAAACAGGTTATGACCTACGGCACGGATCTCAAACCCGAGGGTCGTGCGCCACAGGATCCAGTAGACCGCCACGGCTGCCACCAGGGCGATGAAGATCCCAGCATGGGCACGGCTGGGGGGAAGGATCTGCGGCAGCAAGATACCGGGAGCCACGCTGGCCGTCGCCTGCATGCCGGGTGCCTTAAGCGCGCCGGCGACGAAATAGTTGACCACATAGAGGCCGATATAGTTCAGCATGATCGAGTTGATGACTTCATGCACACCGCGAGTTGCCTTCAAGACCCCAGGAATAGCGGCCCAGAGGGCGCCCGCCAGGGTGCCGGCTAGGATGGTGACCAGCAGGTGGATCGGAGCGGGGAGAGATGCCCACTTCACACCGACGTAGGCGACGGCCAGGGTCGCGACCATGAACTGTCCTTCCACGCCAATGTTAAATAGACCGCAGCGGAAGGCAAAGGCGACTGCAAGTCCGGTAAAGATCAACGGGATGGTGTCAACCAGGGTCTCGCCAAAGCCGTAGACACTACCGAAGACCCCCTCCACTAGATAGCTGTAGGCCAGCAAGGGGTCCTTGCCCACCCAGAGCATGGCCAGCGCGCCAACGACCAGACCGAAGATGATGGCGAGTATCGGGACCAGCAGCTCCCTGAGGGACGCTGTAAGCCCCTTCCAGTTAAGCTTCATGGCTCGCTCCCCCTCTCTCCTCGGTGTTGCGCTTGGCACCGGCCATGTACAAGCCCAACTCCTGCTCCGTGACCTCGGCTGGGTTCAGCATGGCGACGATCTGTCCTTCGTAGATGACGGCGATCCGGTCGCTTAGCGACATGATCTCGTCCAGTTCCAACGAGACCAAGAGAACGGCTCGACCACGGTCACGCTCGGCAACGATCTGCTTGTGGATAAACTCGATCGCGCCGACATCCAGGCCACGGGTTGGTTGGGAGGCGACCAGCAGCTTGGGATCGCGGTCCAACTCTCGGGCGACCACCACCTTCTGCTGGTTGCCGCCCGAAAGGGTACGGGCAGCGACCAGGGAACTGGGAGTACGGACATCATACTGCTCGATCAGGCGGTCAGCGTACTCATTGATGGCGGGGAAGTTGAGCAGCCCTGCCTTGCTAAATGGCGGCTCGCCGTGTTTCTCTAGGATGATATTCTCGGCCAAGCTGAACTCCAAGACCAAGCCACGCTTATGTCGATCCTCGGGGATATGGGCGACTCCGACCGCACCTACGCGGCGAGGGGAGAAGTTGGTGGTCTCTTGTCCTCCCACCATCACGCGCCCAGCAGTCGCTTTGCGCAGACCCGTGATCACCTCGACCAGTTCGCTCTGACCGTTGCCCTCGACCCCAGCGAGACCGACGATCTCGCCCGCACGAACATCTAGATCAATGCCGCGCAGGGCGGGGAGTCCGCGATGGCTTTTGGCCCGCAGACCCTCGATCTTGAGGATCGGATCCTGGGGATTGGCTGGCCCCTTTTGAATGGAGAGGACCACATCGCGCCCGACCATCAGCTTCGCCAGTTCACGAACATTGCTGGTCTTGGTCTCCAAGGTATCCATCACTCGTCCACGGCGAATAACCGTTACGCGGTCGCAGGCAGCCATCACCTCGCGCAGTTTGTGGGTGATGAAGACGATCGACTTCCCCTGGGTGGTGAGGTTGCGCATGATAGTCAGCAGTTCTTCAATCTCCTGAGGGGTTAGCACCGCTGTCGGCTCATCGAGTATCAAGAGCTCCGCGCCTCGGAACAGGGCCTTGAGGATCTCCACCCGCTGCTGCTGTCCCACGGAGATATCCTGAATTCGGGCATCGGGATCGACGTCCAACCCATAGCGCTGGGAGATCTCACGGACCTTCTCACGGGCGGTCTTCATATCCAGACGGCCAGCCTTACTCGGCTCCGCGCCTAGGACGATATTCTCTGTGACGGTAAAAGGCTGAACCAGCATGAAATGCTGGTGAACCATGCCAACCCCTAAGGAGATGGCCTTGTTGGGATCGGTGATGGAGATAGGTTGTCCCTTCCAGAAGATCTGGCCTTCGTCGGGCTGGTAAAGGCCGTAGAGGACGTTCATCAGGGTTGACTTGCCGGCACCGTTCTCACCCAGCAGGGCATGGATCTCCCCTTCGTTGACGGCAAAGTCAACGCGGTCGTTCGCGAGCACCCCGGGAAAGCGCTTGGTCACGCCACGCATCTCAACAACAGTCGCCACTATATCACCTCACGCGAGAGTCAAGAATCATGAGTCAAGAGTCAGAAGCACCATCAGTGCTGTGACAATCAACGTGTAGATTATACCATAAACCACCCAGATCAGCATTGACTCCTGACTCGTGACTCTTGACTGTCCTTAGTAAAAGAGGCCAGGTGTCTCGACACCTGGCCTCTTCATAATACACGACAGAACTACTTCAGGTTCTTGACGTATTCGTTATACTGTGCGTCGGTGGCGGGAACCTTGAGGGTCCCGGCCTTGATCTGGTTGGTGTAGTCATCAACCTTCGCCAGGATCTCTTTGCTAAGGGTCGCACGACTGGAGTCAGAGATGCCAACTCCGCCTTCCTTGAGGCCGAGGACCATGGTCGTGCCGCCATTGAACTTACCATCGACGAAGTCTTTGGAGATCTGGTAGGTGGCGTTGTCAACGCGCTTCATCATAGAGGTGAGAGTATTGTTGGGAGCGAGAGCCTTTTGGTCTTGGTCAACACCGATAACCCAGAAACCAGCACCCTTCTTGACAGCGGCGTCAAATACGCCCTTGCCAGTGCCGCCAGCGGCGTGGAAGATGACGTCGACGCCCTGGGTATACATACCGGTAGCGAGCTGTTCGCCCTTACCGCTATCGACCCAAGACTCAGCGTAGGCAACGCTGATGGTGGCGTCTTTGCGGGCAGCCTTGACACCGGCCTTGAAGCCGTTCTCAAACCGCTTGATCAGGTCGCCGGTCATCCCGCCGACGAAGCCGACCTTGCCGCTCTTGGTGGTCATACCAGCCACATAACCGACGAGGAAGGAACCTTCCTCTTCCTTAAAGGTCACGTAGGTGACGTTCTTCTGCGCCTTGTCGGCAGATTCCGGTGCGGAGTCGATGATGGCGAACTTCTTGTCTTTGAACTGATCAGCAACCTTCGCGAGATCCCCGGCCATCATGTAGCCGATCGCCCAGGTCAGTTCGGACTTCTTGGTCTCAACAAGAGCACGGAGGTTGGGGGAGTACTGTTCTTGAGCAGTGGATTCCTGATAAGAAACCTTCACCTTAGCATCGGTCAACTCTTTGTTCAGCTTCTGGAGGCCGGCCCAGGCGCTCTGGTTGAAGGACGCATCGTTGACGCCGCCCATGTCGGTCGCCATGGTGACCACTTTAGCTACCGGAGCGGGAGTGGTGTTGGGAGCTGGAGTGGTGTTGGGCGTGGGCGCCGGCGTCTTGGCACAAGCGGCCAGAGACACAACGAGCATCGCACAGATCAGGACAGACAAAATTCTCTTCAACTGATAAACCCCCCTTGTTTTTGTGTTTGACGACGGACGCTTTGTCCCTCGTCAAAGCGCTATGCTAATTCTCTTCCAGGAAGCGTAATTCCTGCTACACTTTCCAGCGACCAGTCATATTTTGTTCCAGGAAGATGGATTCCATACTATTCCTATACTGGCATGTCATAATAGGGTAAGTGGGTCTCTGCACATAATGATAGATGAGCCTTAGATCCACTGCCAGCAGCTCGATAGTGGCTAATATGCTTGGATAGAACGCGATTCCCGCATCGTAGAGATCGTACGACGCTTATATGGTGAGGTAGGTGCACTATGGAAGACCGCTTGTTTCTTGTCTTTCGGCCCACTGCTATTGTTCTGGATGAAGCAGAGAGGATGCAGCGAGAACTTGCTGATCGCTACCATCTCTATGACGGTCCTCTGCCCCCAGTTCATGTGACCATCTGCTCGTTTGTTCCCAGCGGTGATCATCCTCTCCTTGAGACCGTTGCTCTCATTCATGAGGTCTGTCGCAAACGTCAACCGTTTGAGGTCAAGATCAAAGGCTTCTCCTTCTTCCCCGAACCCTATCTATCGATTAACTTGGCCGTGGAAGAACTGCCGTCGATCAGAGAGTTGGCCGGAGAGATCCGGTCGGTTCTCGCTACCCAAGAGATCGAGGTTCCTCCGCCGCCACCGGCCTGGCAGCCGCATATGAGTCTGGTCAACAACGTCTTTGCCGATCACCCCTGGGGCCGCAAAGAGTTCGACGAGGTGAAAGAGAGGCTCAGTCGCTGCGATTACCAGGCCAGTTGGACCGTCACACGCCTGGAACTGTGGCGACCACGCTACGAACCCCACCTTGCCATCGTTGCCACCTTCCCCCTCGAGAGACAATCCCCTGCTTTTTAAGAACGAAGGCGGAGTCTGAAGAAAAGGTGACAGCTTGCTTTCCTTCAGACTCCGTTATTAGTTATGACTACTATTTTTTACTTCTCCCACGCTACAGGTCTTGACATCTCCTGACCATTACGTTACGATGGTACCAACATATACCCCCTAAGGGTATAAACAGGAGGTAACCAAGATGGTGAAGGAGATTAATGGTCGCGAGTTTGCACAGCTTGTCCAGGAGAGCAAGCGCCCCTTCTTAGTCGACTTCTGGGCTCCGTGGTGTATGCCGTGCCGCATGACTGGGCCGGTGGTGGATCAGTTTGCACAGAAGCACAGCGCGACCATGGATGTCTACAAGATCAACGTGGATGAGAACCAGGCGCTGGCTGGGCAGCTCGGGATCATGAGTATCCCTACCCTGATCGCAGTCGCCGACGGCAAGGTAGTCAAGACGCTGATCGGCTTTCGCCCGCTAGGCGAGATGGAAAAGGAGCTCAAATCACTGCTGGCAGTCAGATAGAGTGAGCCGCGCGGCTCGTTGGATCTGGCGGTTTATGCCAAAATCCCCAGCGAGCACGCTCTTGGCATAGACAGGTATCGGCGGGTTTAACCCTGGGGAATAGGTGAAGGGGATGAAGTAATCCGGAAAGGATGCTAACCGTGCGGAATGTTGATATCGCCATCGTTGGTTGCGGCCCAGCGGGACTGTCCGCTGCCATCAACGCCACGATCAGAAACAAGTCGATCGCATTGCTAGGAGGCGAGACCTGCAGTCATAAGATGGCAGTCACTCCTAGGGTGGACAATTACCTTGGCTTCACAGAGATCAAGGGCAATGATCTTAGGCAGCAGTTTATCCTACATGCCCAACAGATGGGGATCACCATCGAGAATACCAGGGTAGATGTGATCTATCCCATGGGTGAGCTTGGCTTCACCATCGTCACCAAAGCGGGTGAGCTGACTGCTAAAGCGGTTGTGCTTGCCTTGGGGGTAACAGCTGCGAACTATCTGCCCAATGAGCAGAAGTTCTTAGGGCGTGGGGTAAGCTACTGCGCCACCTGTGATGGTCCCCTCTACCGGGGCAGGTCGGTCGCCATCGTCGCCTACACCAAGGAGGCCGAGGAAGAGGCTAGATACCTCGCAGGGATTGCGGGCGAGGTGACCTATCTCCCTCTATACAAGGACCCAGGTCACCTGCCGGATAAGGTGAGGATCATCGGAAAGAAGCCCAAGGCGATCCGCGGAGAGACAATCGTTACGCACCTGGAGATGGACGATGAGTGGATCAAGACCGATGGCATCTTCGTTCTGCGTGAGGTGACCCCTGTCGACCAGTTGGTCCCAGGACTCGAGATCGAGAACCGGGTAATCAAGGTCAACCGCGACCTCGAAACCAATATCGCGGGCGTCTTCGCCGCTGGCGACTGCACCGGCAAACCCTATCAACTGCTCAAAGCGGCGGGCGAAGGGCAGGTGGCGGCGCTCAATGCGGTTCATTACCTAGATACCTCGCTACCGGATTGGATCGAGCCGCGGAATGAGAAGAAGGACTAGTCGCAACGCTGATAAGGAGGGTAACCGATGGATTTTCAGTATACCCGTGTGGTCGACATCCCATTTGGCCAGGCAGTTGATCACCTGAAGGTGGCACTCAAGCAGCAGGGCATGGGCGTGCTCTGGGAACTGGATATCCCGAGTAAGTTGCAGGAAAAGGGCCAGGACTTCACAGTTCCCGTAAGGATTCTCGAGGTCTGCAACCCCGTCAAGGCTAAACATGTCCTGGAGACCAATATTACAGCGGCTTACTTCCTGCCCTGCAAAGTAGTGGTCTTTGAGAACAAAGATGGAAAGACAGCCTTGGGTATGATCAGACCAACGACGCTCATCGGTGTATTGGGCGACGAGGGGCTGAAGGGTATTGCTCTGGAGGTAGAGGGAGAACTACGCGCTGCCATCGATGGCGTGTAGTAGAGCAACGACCAACTGAAGACAAGGTGACAGGCTACTCTTCTTCGGAATCCTTTGCCAAAAACGCCTTCTCTTGACGCAGAAAACGAAGCAGAGGCACGTTGCCGCGGGCAGCGTGCCTCTTAATATTTCCCTAGATACTGATCCACTTCCCATGGGTGGACCTGCGTATTGTATATCTCCCATTCCAGCCGCTTGCACTGCAGGAACTGAAGAAAAAGATGCTCACCCAGAGCGGAACGGATGAGAGCGCTTGCTTCCATCTCGATCAACGCCTCATAGAGCGTGCTGGGCAGGGAGACTACCCCTAATCGCTCACGATCCGCGCTAGAGAGGGTGCACAGATCGCTGTCGAGAGGATCTGGGGCGGGCAACCTGCGTCTAATCCCATCCAACATGGCCTTAACCACCACGGCCAGGGCAAGATAGGGATTGCATGAAGGATCCGGGCTGCGTAACTCAATACGAGCACCGTCGGCGCCATCTGCAGGGACTCGGATCAGTGGACTGCGGCTGTGGCGTGACCAGGCAACATGTGCCGGAGCTTCAAAGCCTGGAGTAAGGCGCTTGTAGGAGTTGGTCAGCGGATTGATGATGGCGGTCATGGGCCGCGCGTGAGTAAGCAGGCCCGCGATGGCAGCCGTGGCGGTCTCGCTCAGCCCATGGGGCGAACGAGGGGCGGAGAAGAGGTTCTTGCTCCCGCGCGAGATGGAAAGCTGCAGGTGCATCCCTGAGCCGTTAAACCCATGGATGGGTTTGGGCATGAAAGTGGCGTGCAGGCCGTGGTCCATGGCGATGCGACGGACGATCAGCTTGAGGGTCGAGATGTTGTCGGCTGTGGCCAGGGGATCAGCATGGCGAAAGTCAATCTCGTGCTGTCCAGGCGAGTTTTCATGGTGCGAGCCCTCGATCTGAAAGCCGGTTTTCTGTAGGGCTAGCACCATATCGCGCCGAGCCTCTTCGCCGGCATCTAGGGGGCTAAGGTCGAAGTAGAGACCTCGATCGTGGGTCAGGGTGGTGGGCTTCCCTTGCTGATCAAGGTGAAACAGAAAAAACTCGGCCTCAGTGCCCACCTGGACAGATAGTCCCGCAGTCTCCGCCTCGGCAATCACTCGCTTTAGGTTGAGCCGAGGGCAGCCTGCAAAGGGGCTACCGTCCGGATGGTGGACATCACAGATCATCCGGGCGGTGGGTTGACCGCTTCGTGACCAAGGCAGAATGGCAAAGGTCTTGACATCAGGACGCAAGAACATATCGGACTCCTGGACGCGGACGAAGCCCTCGACCGCTGAACCATCAAAGCGAATTCCCTGGTCCAGCGCCCGCGAAAGCTGATCGACCGGAACGGCTACGCTCTTGATCGAGCCGAGGATATCGGTGAAGACTAGGTGAATGAAGCCGACGTTGAGCTCGGCCACCTTGGCGATGATCTCTTCACGCGTCAATGGTTCTCACCTCGACCCCCCTTGAAATAGATCATGGCACTGTGCATGGCGCTGCGATCATTGATCATCTGTGTGCCACGTTGCTGAGCGCTCTTCTCCCTAGCAGCCAGGATGGTGCGGACCTTGGCCAACGAATACCCTTTCTTTCGCAACTCAGCCACCGACTGTAGCATGGCAAGGTCGCTGGGCGAGAACATCCGCTGATTGCCTGAACTCCTTTCGACCGTGATCAGGCCTTTGCCCTCGTAATAGCGGATCTGACGAGCCGACAGCCCTGTCATCTCCACCACCATTCCCAAGGTGTAGCGAATATGCCGATCATTGCTGCCAGCCATACATATCACCCTTCCAGATAGACTTCTGGAATATGGTATGATCTAGGATGACAGGGTGCTCCCGTTTGTCAGGTTTGCTGACAGGAAAATCCTACAGCCCGCGGTGGGGTCAACCATTGCACGGTGGAATGTTTCGTCTCTCGCGATGCTACTGGACGGTGGCATGTTGTTGATGCCGGATCTACAGGGAGCGAAATCCGGTGGGATCCGTCTAATCCTGCAGAGGTGGTATGATGGCGATGGCAGAGCTGACTAGCCATGACAAGAAAAGCTTCCCCGCTGATCCAGATCTTGCACTGGACCATCTGATGGCCCGCTATGGCAACGTCGTCTTGCGGACAGCGTATTTCTACCTGGGAGATCGCCACAGTGCCGAGGATATCGCCCAGGAGACGTTCCTGCGCGCCTATCGTCACTGGTCGGATTTTCGTGGCGATAGCTCAGTGAAGACATGGCTGACACGGATTACGATCAATCTTTGTCGCGATTACGCGGCGAGAAAAATGAACTCTGAGCAGCCCACTGATCCATTGGTGCTGCATCGGTATACTCCATTTGACATGGAGAACGAGGCGGTCAAACGATTGGAGTCGACCGTGGTGCTCAAAGCTCTGCTTGAGCTGCCCATGCCGTTTCAGGAAACGCTTTACCTTTTCTACTATCAGGACTTAAGCACTGCTGAGGTCGCGACTGCACTTGGCATCAATGAGGGGACTGTTCGATCTCGTCTCCACCGCGGGCGCGAGAGCTTACGTAAACGTCTCGGCAAGGAGGGGATTATTGATGACTGAAAGAAGCCGTCTCTCTGAGCAGATCAAGATGGAAGCTGACGAGGTTCTGTTTGACAACATTCACTTTGACACCAGACTGAAAAGCCAGGTGCGCGAAAGGGCGAAGCGTGAGAGCAATCTGCCGCAAAAACCGAGCATGACCCGCCGGTGGCCGTGGCTGCAGCTGTCGATGGTGGCGGCGGTCTTTGCCGTGGTTATCATCGGCTCGCACCTGACCCTACCTGTGCAGCGCCTGACGCAATCGGCTGCGCCCGCGGCTCCCGGCAGCCTTCCGCCCAAGTCAGCGGAGGACTCGCTCGAGTTGGGGAGCGCCAACAAGTTGGCCAATAACGCGACCGTTAAATCGGTGGCACCAGAGTCTGAGGCGTTGACGTTCACCGTCGAGGCAACTGCGATGGCGAGCAAGCCGGATGCCAACCTGACAGTGGTGGTGACCGACGCATCGCCAGCGAGGGCGCAGTACCAACTGAAAGCCGAACTCCCGCAGGCGCCGGTGGCGCTGAAGACAGCGGATGAAGCGCTGGAAGAGCTGCGGCAGCGGCCGCTGGCGCCTGACCAGGCACAAGGGCAGATGGTGACCATTACCAAGGTCGAGCTGGTTCAGTTCCCGCCGGCGACTGGTCAGGGTGAGAAGGGTGAGCTCTGCTATCTCTTTACCGGCAGCTTCGAGACCGGAGCACCCTTCAGCCAATATGTCTATGCGGAAAAGGGGAAGATGGGCGTGCCGGAGTAACGACGAAGAGTCCACAAGAACACAAGGCACAAGATGGGGATCGGAGCAGGGCTGGACCTGACAAATGCTAGATGATCCCTGCCGAGATTGGGATTTGAGCCAGGAGAAGCCCTAAAGGCGAGGGCGTCTCCTGGCTCCGTCGTTTCTACTTGTGAACATGTGGACTCGTGTTCTTGTGGACCCGCCCCATTTGTTAGCTTCGCTGACAGGATCCTCGCGTTTCTCTCGCCCAATGT
>CAYOCI010000050.1:0-29303 GCA_964402415.1 uncultured Clostridia bacterium | reverse complement strand
GCTTATATCCTTCGGTCTACTATATGGGGTACTGTTCATGAGACCCGCCCCTACAGCCGTGTCATCTGTGATCCCGTTGTCTTGCGGGAAACAGCAGGGGCGTCTGTAGGGGAGGGTCTAAGGCCTCCCGCGGGTCGCCTACAGGCGACCCTAACGTTACACTGCAAATACTTAATCCTAACTCCTAACTCTCAGTTCTCCTACTCTTGGCTCATTATTCCTGACTAGAAATCCAAAAGAGCGGCGCGAGCCGCTCTTTTAGATTCCCTGAAGGAATTGACGGACGAGAAGGGGAAATAGTAGCAGATGAGGAGGCGATACAGATGCCGATGAAAATCACTCCAGGCGCGCTGGAACGCATTATAACCGAGTGCCAGACCGCCATCGAGAAAAACCCTCGCAATAAGGCTGCCCACCATGACCTGGGCGTCGCCTATATGGAAAAGCAACAGTATGATGAAGCCTTAAAAAGCTTCGCCAAGGCCATTGAGCTAGATCCCCGTTTTGTGAGTGCTCATTATCTCTCCGGCATAGCGCTGGCAGAGAGCGGCAAGGTGGACGACGCTGTAGAGATGTGGAAGAAGACCGTCAGCCTCGACAAGCGCCACCACAATGCCCATTATTTCCTGGGCAAGATCTACGGAATGAAGGGCATGTGGGACATGGCTATCCATGAGTTTACCCGTGCCATCAAGATCAACGACGAGGTTGCACAATACCACCTGGCCTTAGGCGAGATGTATCTTGCCAAGGGTGAAGGGGATAAGGTCATTGAGACTTGGGCCAATGCGGTCAAGATAGATCCCAAAAATGTTCAGGCCCACACCAATCTGGGTGCGGCCTACCTAGACATGCGTGAACTCGAGAAGACGGTTGTTCATTGCCTGCAAGCCATCGAGCTTGGCGAGCCCAGTTCCAACGTTCGCTACAACCTTGGCCTCGCCTACCTCATGGGCGGGATGTACGATGATGCCATCACCTATCTCGAGAAGGCGAGGGATATCGCTCCGGAAGAGCTTGATACCCGCATCACATTGGGAGAGGCCTATATTGCCAAGGGGCTTCTGGATCAAGGTATTAGGGAATGGGAGTACGTGCTGGAGAAGGATCCGAAGAATGTCTTCGCCCGCTACAATATCGGCCTTGCCCATGCCCAGCATGGCATGCATGAGCGTGCCATGGAGGAGTGGGGCAAGGTTATCGAGATTGCTCCTGATTATCTCCCTGCACATATTAACCGCGGCATCTACTTCTTCATGCAGGGCGATCTGGACTCCTCGCTGAAGGAATGGCAGGAGGTTCTGAAGCGGGATCCGCAGCATCTGCAGTCACTGGGGAATATGGCTGAGATCCATCTGCGTCAGGGCCGTCTAGGAGAGGCACAGGAGAACCTGGATAAGGCTCTGGCACAGAAGAGTGACGACGCTCGCCTACTCTTCCTCAAGGGGGCTATCGCCTTTAAGCAGGGTCAGACAAGGGAGACGCTCTCTGCTTGGAGTCAAGCTCGGCAGATTCACGGCGAGATTATCCCTGGCTATGCTGAGCTCTTGGGCAAGTTGGTTGCGCCTGGTGATCTCGCCAGGTTGTCGGCTGCAGCAGGCGGATCTTCCGAACGCGATCTCGCGCAGGAAGTGGAAGCGGCGCTGCAGGGGAAGACGGTCCCGACGGAGGCCAAGCCCGCCGAAGAGAAGAAAGGGCTATTGGGTTCCCTAAAAAAGATGATCAAGAAGTAGTGAGGGGCGAGCCATGGATCTAATCGTACAACTGTCGAAGGAACTGAAGTTACCGCAACGTTCGGTAGCGAGCGCTGTGGATCTGCTCGACGCTGGCAATACGATTCCGTTTATCGCGCGCTATCGCAAAGAGGTGACGGGTGAGCTCGATGAGAACCAATTGCGCAGCATCGAGGAGCGGCTTAGCTACTTGCGTTCCTTGGAGAAGCGCAAGGAAGAGGTGCTCAAGAGCATCGCCGAGCAGGGAAAACTAACACCCGAATTGGAGGCCAAGATCCAGGCCGCAACTATCCTGCAGGAGGTAGAGGACCTCTATCTGCCTTATCGTCCCAAGCGTCGCACACGGGCGAGCGTTGCCAAAGAGAAGGGGCTCGAGCCTTTGGCGGAAGCGCTCTTGGCACAGCCATTGACAGCGAAGCAGTTGGCTCAGTGTGCGGAGGCGTTTATTAATCCTGATCTCGGGGTGCAGACCATGGAAGAGGCCCTAGCTGGAGCTCAGGACATCATCGCCGAACGTGTTGCCGAGGACGCCGATCATCGCCGCTACGTCCGGAATGTCACCTACCAGCAGGGCGTGGTTCAGACCAAGGCGGTCGATCAGGCCAAGAAGAGTGACTTCGAGATGTACTACGAGTATCAGGAGCCACTGCACCGCCTGCCGCCGCATCGCGTATTGGCCATCAACCGTGGCGAGGCGGAGGGCTATCTGCAGGTCAAGCTTGAAGCCCCTGATCAGTGGTTGGTAAACCATCTGCAGGGCCGAACCATCAGTCATCCCGGTTCAGCAGCATCCGAGCTGATCATGGCGGCAGTGGCTGACGGGTACAAGCGTCTGATCGCACCATCCATCGAGCGCGAACTGCGTTCTGAGATCTCTGCGCGAGCTGACGAGCACGCCATTCGCATCTTCGCCACCAACCTGCGTAACCTGCTTCTGCAACCGCCGGTGCGTGGTCAGGTGGTGATGGGGGTAGACCCCGCCTACCGAACCGGCTGTAAGGTGGCCGTGGTTGACGAGACCGGTCGCTTGCTCGCCTTGACGGTTGTCTACCCGACTCCCCCACAGCAGCGTATTGCTGACGCTGAAGCGAAGCTGCTGGAGATGATTGAGCGGTATGAGGTGGACCTGATCACCATTGGCAACGGCACCGCATCGCGGGAGACCGAGCAGTTTGTGGCTGACATGATCAAGAAGTCCCGTCGTCCAGTGAAGTATACGATTGTCAACGAGGCAGGTGCATCGGTGTACTCGGCTTCCAAGGTGGCAGGCGAGGAGTTTCCTAAGCTAGACGTCTCCGAACGGAGCGCCATCTCCATCGCTCGTCGCTTACAGGACCCGTTGGCTGAGTTGGTCAAGATAGATCCCAAGTCCATCGGGGTTGGCTTATACCAGCATGATGTCAATCAGAAGTCTCTGGGCCAGTCGCTGGAGGTCGTCGTGGAGTCGGTGGTCAACGCGGTTGGGGTCGATCTGAACACCGCATCAGCATCACTGCTGCAATACGTGGCGGGACTGAAAGCGACGGTCGCCAAGAATATCATCTCCCACCGCGACACCAATGGTAAGTTCGGGACCCGAGCACAGCTTAAGAAGGTCCCGCGTCTGGGAGATCAGACCTTCGTCCAGGCGGCGGGTTTCTTACGTATCAGTGATGGGGATGAGCCTCTAGACAATACCTCAGTTCATCCTGAGGCCTACCAGGCCGCACGGCAGCTAATCAAGCGTCTTGGCTACACACCTTCCGAGCTGTTGAGCGGGGGCCTGCGGGACCTGGCCCAGAGGCTGGATGGGGTCAATCTGGAGCTCTTAGCCGCTGAACTGGGGATCGGCGTTCCAACCCTGCGTGATATGATCGACTCGTTGCAGAAGCCGGGGCGTGACCCACGGGACACCCTGCCGCCCCCGATCTTCTCCACTGATGTGCTGAAGTTTGAGGACCTGAGCTCAGGGATGATCCTTGACGGGGTTGTTCGCAACGTCGTGGACTTCGGTGCCTTCGTTGATATCGGGGTCCATCAGGATGGGCTCGTCCATGTTTCTGAGCTCTCTGAGCGTCGTGTCACTCATCCTACCGACGTGGTCCGTGTAGGAGACACCGTTAGGGTCATGGTAATCGGGGTCGATATGGATCGTCACCGTATCTCGCTTAGTCTGAAGCGGGCCAAGAATATCGAGGGGGGTGTTGGCGGTGGCCAAACGTAAGAAGCCCAGTACCGCACCAAGCCCAGTGGCTGAAAAGCCCGCGGCAAAGAGTGCCTTTGGGAGCGGTCCGGAGATCAAAGGTGAGCAGCTGATGGAGTGGAGCGGCAACCCATGGAGGACCCGGTGGAAGAAGCTTGCGGCACTGCTTGGCGTCTATGTACTGATGGTCGCTGTCGCCAACTGGTTTGCCCCCAATGAGATTGTGCTCATCGTCCTGCTGCCTATCATGCTGGTCGGCAGCAGCGCACCACATCTCTTTCCCAGCCGCTACATCCTAACCACAGAGGGCATCTACTGGCAGAATTTTGTCAGCAAGACCTTCAAGCCTTGGATCGCCTTCGCCCAGATCGGGTACTATGAGGATGCGCTAGAACTCTTTTACAACCAGGCCAGCGTTCGCAACCGTATCCTACGTGGCATCATTGTCTATTTCGATGACAATCAGGATGAGGTGAAGGCAACTATCAAACGGCTCTGGTCGGAGCATCAGGCGAAGGTCGTAGGGGCCAAGGAGTCGAGCGTCTAGGTCGTCCACCATCATCCTGTACGAGCCGGGAACATCCGGGACGTAACGGGCGTATCATTCGCTATGTGATACCATCGACCTGTAACACTAGACTCATGATTATGAGGAGGTGCTGATATGTTGGACGCGCTTACTCCAGAACGCCGCGATGAACTGATCGATTTCGTCGCCACCAAGATCACCAAATACGGGATGACGACACCTGCTATCTTTTTCTTTGAGACCGCACGCCCGCTTAGCTTCATCGGCAGCCAGTTGACCTGGTTCGCTTCACCAATCCTGGGCATCTTCGTCAACGAAACCAACGTTGAGGAGATCGCCTTGATGCTGGAAGATAGGAGCAACGTGGAACGGCTGCTGCAGAGACTTGAAGCCATCGAGTTCGAGATCCAGGCCAAGGAAAAGGCAGCTAAAGAGGCAGCCAAAGAGGCGAAGAAGCTCGCCGCAGGCGGCGAGAAGAAAAAGAAGTGGGGGATTTTCTAGTGCGCGGCCGGCCACATTGTGGCCGGTTTCCAATTGTTGATTGATGACTGGCAATTCGTGAAACATTACGGACTATGGCACCGCGTGGTATTGTAGGAAAACGTAGTATCGGGTACTAATCTGCGTGAAACGCGAAGTTCTAAGCAGTTTTTATAACTCACAAGGAAATCAGGTTGGAAACGCGAAAAATGTTGCCTTTAGATGCAGAGTTGTTGATGTGGACAAAATCTGATACACTAATCTATGGATTTATGGGCCAATGAAGTCAAAGGAGGTAAGTTCATGGCAGATATCAAACGGGAGATCAATTCCATTATCGCTACTGACTGCGGTAGTACCACCACCAAGGCCATCCTTATCGAGAAGGTTGATGGGGTATACCGTTTGATCGTCCGCGGCGAAGCCCCCACCACCGTTGAGGCTCCGTTTGAGGACGTTACAGCGGGTGTGCGCAATGCTGTTCGCGAGCTAGAAGAGCTTCGCGGTAAGACTTTCCTAGATGACAATGGTGTTATCACTCCCAGCCGCGATGAGAAGACTGGGGTTGATATTTACCTCTCCACCAGTTCCGCTGGTGGTGGTCTTCAGATGATGGTTGCTGGTGTTGTTAAGAACATGACCGCTGAGTCCGCACAGCGTGCTGCTCTTGGTGCCGGTGCTATTGTTATGGACGTCATCTCCATTGACGACGGTCGTAAGCCTCATGAGAAGATCGAACGTATTCGCCAGCTCCGTCCTGATATGCTGTTGCTCTCCGGTGGTATCGATGGTGGTACTGTTACCCACGTCGTTGAGCTGGGCGAGTTGATCGCTGCCGCTGAACCTAAGCCTCGTCTCGGCATTGGCTTCCAACTGCCGATTATCTACGCTGGCAACAAAGATGCCCGCAAATATATCAGTGATATCCTTGGCAAGAAGGTCGACCTTCGTATCGTCGACAACCTCCGCCCGGTGCTCGAACGCGAGGCCCTCGGACCTGCGCGTGAAGAGATCCATAACCTCTTCATGGAGCACGTTATGGCCCAGGCTCCTGGCTACAACAAGCTGATGAAGTGGACTGAAGTGCCCATCATGCCGACTCCTGGCGCCGTGGGTAAGATCATTCAGACCTGTGCTAACGAGTACAACATCAGCATCGTCGGTGTTGACATCGGCGGCGCTACCACTGACGTATTCTCCGTGTTTGGTGAGGAACATGAGTTCTTCAACCGTACCGTTTCTGCTAACCTTGGTATGAGCTACTCCATCTGTAACGTTCTGATGGAAGCTGGCGTTGCCAACATCATTCGTTGGATGCCTTTCGATATCGACGAAGCCGATATGCGTAACCGTATCCGCAACAAGATGATCCGTCCCACCACCATTCCTCAGACCCTTGAGGAACTGGTTCTAGAGCAAGCTGCCGCTCGTGAAGCTCTCCGTCTCGCTTTCATCCACCACAAGAGCCTGGCTACTGGCCTGAAGGGTGTTCAGAAGATGCGTGACATCAGTGAGACCTTCGATCAGAGCTCTTCCGGTGATACCGTCATCGATCTGATGGATCTCGGTATGATCGTTGGTTCCGGCGGCGTTCTCTCCCATGCGCCTCGTCGTTCCCAGTCGGCTCTGATGATGCTCGACTCCTTCCAGCTCGAAGGCTTCACAGAATTGACCGTTGACTCCATCTTCATGACCCCGCAGCTCGGTGTGCTTTCCGAAGTGCATCCCAAGGCCGCTGCCGAAGTTTTCGAGCGTGACTGCTTGATCTTCCTCGGCACCGCCGTCTGCCCGGTCGGCAACGCCAAAGAGGGCGACAAGTGCATCACGGTCAAGGCCCATCTGCCCAACGGTCAGGTGGTCGAGAAGTCCGTGGCCTACGGTGCCATGGACAAGATCGAGCTCGGACCCGATGAATTCGCTGAAGTCGAAGTCACCGTTGCACCTCAGTTCGATATGGGTGCTGGCAAAGGCAAACCGGTTAAGAAGAAGATCCGCGGTGGTGTTGCCGGCGGCATCATCATCGATGCTCGTGGCCGTAGACCTTTCGTCTTGCCCGAAGACAAACAGACCCGCATTAGAAAGCTGGTCGAATGGTACAAGGCACTGGATATCTACCCAATGGATATCCTCGGAAAGTACTTGGGCTAGGACTTAACAGAAGACGAAAGGAGTGGCTCCTCGATGGCAAATGCATATACGCCCGGTCTAAAAGTTACGGAAGCGACCATCATTCGCAAACGTCGCCGCCTCCCCATTCTCGGTGACGTGTTGGTACAGAAAGGCGCCAAGGTGTCTCCTGATACCCCCGTCGCCAAAGCGTTTATTCCCGGTAATCCTCAGTCCATCAACGTGGCTAATATCCTTGGCGTTGAGGCTGAAGACGTTGAGCACTTCATGCAGAAGAAGCCCGGCGACACCATCAAAAAGGATGAGGTCCTCGCCATCCATAAGGCTTTCTTCGGCTTTATCAAGCATGAATGCCGTTCTCCCGTAGCCGGCACTCTGGAGCATATCTCTCCAGTCACTGGGCAGGTTATCGTCCGCGAACCCGCCATCCCCATCGAGATCAGCGCCTACATCACAGGCACTGTTGTCGAGACCATGGATAGAGAGGGCGTCGTCGTTGAGACCAAGGGTGCCTTCATCCAGGGCATCTTCGGTGTCGGTCGTGAGCAGGAAGGCGATATCATGATGATCGCCAAGAGCTACGATGAAGTACTCGATGGCAGCAAGATCGACGCATCCTGCAAGGGCAAGATCATCATTGGTGGTTCACTGATGACCGCCGATGCCATCAAGAAGGCGCATGAAGTCGGTGCCAAGGGTATCGTTGCCGGCGGTATTATCGACAAGGACCTGGTCGAGTATCTGGGCTTTGATATCGGCGTTGCCATCACTGGCCACGAGGATATCCCCTTGACCCTGATCGTGACTGAGGGCTTCGGTAAGATCCCCATGGCGCACAAGACCTTTGATCTTCTGAACAAGCTCAATGGTCGCCGCTGCTCCCTGAACGGAGCTACTCAGATCCGTGCTGGTGTTATGCGTCCTGAGATCATCGTTCCGAACGAGACTGCCCAAGTCCGGAAGGACGACGGCACCAACGACGGCAACATGGAAGCCGGGACTATCATCCGCTGCATCCGTGAGCCGTACTTCGGACAGCTGGCTGAAGTCGTGGATCTGCCGCCCGAACTGCAAGTCATCGAGACCGGTGCAAAGGTTCGTATCATGAACATCAAGCTCAAAGATGGCACCGTGGCTACCGTTCCCCGCGCCAACGTCGAGCTGATCGAAGAATAGTCAATAAAGAGGATCCCAACCGTAAGGTTGGGATCCTCTTTTTGAGCCATCAGGCATCAGTGGTGGGGGATCGCGGCACTGGCCGTTCCCTTTGGGGTCTGGCTCACAGTTGTTCGGTTGCCCGAATAACAGGTTGAAGCCAGCGGACGACCCATATCAGCAAATGCGATCAACGTGCAGATCTACCGAGTAAGTGAACAAGTGATCTGCCTGACCCCGAATGCCCGTTGATGTGGGTGGCACCCCGTGAGACCTGATGCCTGATGGCTGATGACTGTCCATATTCTGGTGTGTAGACGCCAGAATATGGACAGACTATCCCCAAAGGAGGGATGGTCGTGCGTTTTGTGGAGCCATCACCGGAACGTAAAGAAGAGATGATCGAACAGCTCGCCCAGAAGGTCAGCAAGTATGGGATGGAGGTCCCCGCTGTCTTCTTTGGCGAGATGTCGAAGCCGCTGAGCTTTATCTATAGCCAGAGCCTGCACTTTGCCACGCCGTTCTTGGGAGCCTTCTTTGACGAAGATAGGGTTCAGGAATACGCCTACCTATTAGAAGAGCGGGAGAACCTCGAGCGGTTTCTGACACGCGTTGAGGAGCTAGCCCATGAAGCTGACCGCAAGAAGAAGTGGGGACTATAGGGAGACTGTAGAATGAAGGGCGCGATCGCCTTGATCGCGCCCTTGCTGTTTCCTGGGCATAAAGGAAAAGTCAGCACCCGAGGAGAAGTAAGAAGGGTTAGGAGTCATATCAGGCGGCCGAGACCTCTGCCAGAGCAGCCCGGTCGTTCCGACTCTTGATGGCTAGAGAGAGGGGCATGAATCCATGCGTGTGGAGCAGCATGATTACTTGATCATTGTAACCGATGTGGGGAGCACGACGACCAAGGCCCTGCTGATCGCGGGTCGCGGTGAGAGCTATCGCTTGGTCGCAGCAGCCGATGCCCCAACCACCGTAGAGGCGCCTGATGAGGATGTCAATATCGGCGTGCGCAACGCCATCCGCCGCCTTGAGGAGAGAACGGGTCTCACACTCCTTACTCAGCAGGGCGCTCTATTCAAACGGTCGCAGGGCGGGCAACTGGACCTGTTTCTGTCCACCAGCAGCGCGGGTGGTGGACTGCAGATGTTGGTGGTGGGCTTGGTGAAGACCATGACCACCGAGAGTGCGCAGCGGGCTGCTCTTGGGGCTGGAGCCGTGGTCTTGGATGCGTTAGCGCAGGACGATGGTCGGGAGCCATTTGAGCGTGTGGAGCGGGTGCGCCAGCTCCGACCTGATATGATTTTGCTGGCGGGTGGCATCGAGGGCGGGGCTGTGCGCGAAGTCGCGGTCCTGGCGGAGCAGGTCGCACTAGCCGAACCGCAGGCACGCTTAGGCACAGAGTTCCGCGTCCCTCTGATCTATGCTGGCAACTCATATCTCCACCCCTATATGGAGCATATCATCGCCGGGAAGATGGATCTCCGCTTAGTGGACAACCTTCGCCCGGATCTAGATCGCGAGAACCTCGACCCTACGCGCCAAGCCATCCAAGAGCTATTTATGGAGCATGTCATGGCCCACGCCCCCGGCTATGCGGCACTGAAGGCGCAGGTGGAAGCTGATCTGCTGCCCACCCCCACTGCTGTGGGCAAGATCATGCAACTCTTGGCCGATGAGCGCAAGATCAATATCATGGGTATGGATATCGGTGGCGCGACGACGGATATCTTCTCGGTCATTCGTGGGCATTTCTACCGTACCGTCAGCGCCAACTTAGGTGTCAGTTACAGCGCGCTTAATGTCTTGGCGACTGCGGGGGCGACGGCAATTGAGCGTTGGGTGCCGTTCGCCATGGATGAAGGTGATCTCAGGGATTGGATTCACAATAAGATGCTGAGGCCGACCACGCTGCCGCAAACACGCCCAGCCCTGGCCGTGGAGCAAGCGTTGGCCCGGGAGGCGCTGCGCTTTGCGCTCTATCAGCATCAGGATCTGGCCACGGCTCTGAGGGGCAACAAGCCAGAGGCTGCGCCACTCAGATCATTCGTTGACAATTGGGGCAAACGCACGGTCTTTACCATGGGTGATATCGACCTACTGGTGGGCAGCGGGGGGGTCATCTCTCATGCACCACGACGCGCCCAGGCTGCAGCCATGATGCTGGATGCGTTCATGCCGGAAGGCGTGACGGAGATGGCGGTCGACAGCATTTTCATGATGCCTCACCTAGGCGTCCTCTCCACCACCACGCCTAAGGCAGCGACCCAACTCCTCACTGAAGAGTGCTTGGTCCCGCTCGGCACCTGTATAGCGCCCGTGGGGCGTGCACGTGACGGCGAGACCGTCGGGCAGTTGACCATCAGATACAAAGACGGCAGCATGAAGCAAGCCGCTCTGCCTTTTGGTGAGATTGTCTGTATGCCACTACCGCCGGGGGATGAGGCGCAGGTCACCATCCGCAGTAGCTGGAAGATGGATTTCGGGGCAGGGCGTTGGCGCACTCTCGAGAAGAAGGTCCGGGGCGGGCACTTGGGTCTGATCGTCGATCTACGCGGACGCCCTATACAGCTGCCTGAGAGTGGCGAGAAGCGCCGCGAGAAGTTGCTTCGTTGGGGTGAAGCGCTGGAAGCCGGCGAGAGTGCAAGTTCGGGGGTGAGCGCCCATGTCTAAGAATGCAGCCATCCATAGGATCATCAAACGCCGTCAACTCCCATTTCCTGGAGAGGTGATGGTTGAGGTCGGTCAGAGAGTAGATCCGTCAACGCTGATCGCAGAGACGCGTCTCTCCCCTGAGGAACCATTCACTCTGCCAGTCATGGAGCTATTTGGGAGACCGCCCTACGAGATCGGCAACCACCTGCTAAAGCAGGTGGGAGATGAGGTCCAGATGGGTGAGGCGGTTGCCCAAGGTCCTTATGATGGCCGCGTCGTCGAACTGCGTTCACCCGGAGCGGGCCGCATCGAGCAGATCTCACCTCTATTGGGTACCATCTCCATCCGCCTGGCTGGCGACCCCAATGAGCCCAGTCGCAAGGTCGACGTGGCTAAAGAGCTGGAGATGCTGCCGCTCACGGTCAGCCGTTTCCTGCACGTTAAGGTGGGCGATAGTGTCAAGATCGGTCAGGTCCTGGCTCAGGAGCCCGAGGGCGGGGTCTGCTACTCACCCATGACTGGGGAGATCATCGCCATTCAGAACGGTGTCGTGGAGATCAAGCGGCCTTTTAGACCAACTCGCATTAACGCCTATATCGCAGGGACTGTCACGGATCTTCTGCCGCGCCTCGGTGCCGAGATAACCACGGAGGGAGTGCAGTTGCACGGGTTGTTCGGTCTGGGTGGTGAAGCCGTTGGCCTACTCAGAGTCATGGCGTCTAGCTCGGATGAGGTACTGGATGCCGTAGATATAGACCAAACGGTGAGCGGAAAGATACTGGTGGCTGGCTCGTTGGTCACCGAGGCCGCCATTCGGCGTGCCAGGGAACTGGGCGCCGTGGGCATCGTCAGCGGCGGCCTGCGCAATCTTGACCTAGTCCGTCTCCTCGGGAAGGAGCTGGACCTGGGGATCACCGGATTGGAGAGGGCGGGGATCACCCTTATCGCCATGGAAGGGATGGGACGCGTTCCGCTACGTAGCGAGACGCTCACCCTCTTGCGCACCATGGATGGGCAGCTCTGCTCGATCAACGGGATGACGCAGATCCGCGCGGGGGTCATACGGCCTGAGCTGGTGATCAGTGAACAGCAGACGAGCGCTGGTTTGCATATCGAAGACGCCGCCGAACCGATTCAGCTCGGCAGCGCGGTCCGTGTCATCCGTGAACCCTATTTTGGACAGGTCGGGAAGGTTGAGCAGATCCCACCACAGCCAATGACGTTCGAGTCAGGTGTGAGTACTGATGTCTACCTCGTCCGCCTGCAAGGCGAGCTGGTCCCGGTGGCGCGTGCCAATGTGGAGCAGATCTGACGAGACACTAGACCCAAGACATCAGACACCAGATACCAGTTACCAGTTACCAGTTACCAGTTACCAGAGGACAGAGACGGGGGCACACGTGTATTCTGGGCATGCAAAAGGGGTCCGCATAGCGGACCCCTTTTCTGTGTGTATTACTGGGTCTGAACACGGCTGAAGCCGAAGCTCTCCATGACACGGCGAACCGGTTTGTAGATGAGCAAGGTGAGAGCGGAACTGATCACCCCTTTGATGAGGTTGAAGGGGGTGATGGTGCTGATGATCAGAGGCATGCGGGCCGGTTCGGGGATATTCCATAGCGGCAGCCCCACGTAGTAGTTGACAGGGACCATGATCAATGTAGCGGCGATGGTGCCCGTGATCAGGCCCAAGACGGCACCCGTGCGGGTATGGAAGCGGCGATAGATGGCAGAGGCCACAAAGGCAAAGGTGCCGCAGGCAGCGAAGTTCATGGCAGCACCGATGGGGCCCGAATCACCCTTGGTGAAAAGGAAGATGAGGGCTTTGACGCCGGTGATGATCAGACCGGCCACAGGGCCCATGGCAAAGGCACCGATAAGGGATGGAACATCACTGGGCTCATACTGCAGGTATGGCGCAGACGGAAAGAGTGGGACCTGTGGCAGCATCAGGACATACGAGGCGGCTGCGAACATGGCCAGATAGACCAGGCGACGTGTGTTGGACATTTTCGATACTCCTCCTTCTCCTTAGGGGATAGATTGCACAAAATGAGCGCCAAAAACCCCGAGTCAAAGACTCGGGGTAGGACAAACAGCGCGGTACACTGTTCTCACCTTCTTTCATCCGGACTTTACCGTCGGCTCTGGATTCTCACCAGCTCCTACCGCCTAGGCGGCTCGTGGGCTTATCGCTTGTCGCGCATCACCACCGATAGGGAATTGCACCCAACCCCGAAGGTCTCAATATGAAGTTCTTCTCATGGCGCGTTGTTCGGGCCACACCTGTAGTATAGCAGGGTCACTGGTGTCCTACAAGTAGTTTACTCTTTCGATCTGATTCATTCAACCAACGTTTACGTCGACCAGCGTTTACGCGCGGGTCGTTTGTTTCTTGTCCATACTCAGGGGAAAGGCTATAATTAAGGCATCATTTGGCTCCGGAACTTGCATGACCTCATTGTGGTATACTTGCGCAACCCCGTTGTTCTAACTCCACGTCATGCAAGTTCCGCAAGGATGAGTCACACAAGACAATTGGCTGATTGGGAGTGCAACCATGAAAATCGACGAACTCGGTGAGTTTGGTCTAATCGATCGTCTGACCCGGAACTGGCGGCCCAATCGTCAGGTCGCAGTGGGGATTGGCGACGACGCGGCTGTGATAAACTTTCCGTCCGAACGGCAACTGGTGGCCTGCTGCGACATGCTGGTCGAAGGAGTGCATTTTCTGAAGGGCACAGCCACCCCTTACCATGTTGGCTATAAGGCTCTGGCAGTAAACCTCAGCGATATCGCCGCCATGGCAGCGGTGCCGCGCTACTTCCTAGTCTCCATCGCCATCCCCAAGAGTTGGTCAGTGGAGGAGATAGATGAGCTGTATCAGGGGATGAACGACCTTGCCACGGCATGGGGGGTCGATCTGATTGGTGGCGATACAACCAGCTCGCCCCAAGGCCTGGTCATTGATCTCACCTGTCTAGGCGAGGTGGAACGAGATAAGGCGGTCTTGCGCTCAGGAGCCAAGCTGGGAGATCTGGTGGTGGTGACCGGCGATCTGGGCGCCTCGGCGGCAGGTCTGGGGCTGCTATCACACCCAGAGATCATGGTGGCTCCCGATCTACGCGCAGAGCTCGTGGATCGACACCTTATGCCAGACCCACAGATCCCAGCCGCCAGAATGCTCGCCGCACGAGGATGGATCAACGCCCTCAACGATATCAGCGATGGCCTTGCCAGCGAGACGATGGAGATCGCCCGCGCCAGCCGTCTAGGGGTACGGCTCTATGGCGCTCAGATGCCGATCTCATCGGCGACCAGGACCGTGGCGGATCTGCTTGATACCGATCCGATTGATTGGGTGCTCAATGGCGGGGAAGACTTTCAGCTGGTTATGGCCATGTCGCCGAGCGTGTTCAGAGAGGCACGAGAGCTGTTGGCAACGGCGGCGGATATCACTCTCACTGAGGTCGGGGAGATGGTCGCTGAGGAAGAGGGTCATCTGGTTATCGACCGCAAGGGTCGCAGCCGGCCGCTGGCCGCCAGTGGATATAATCACTTTCGGAGTCCCTAGTCCCTAGTCCCTAGTCCCTCGTGACTGACGAGCTTTTCCCCCCTTGAGTCTCAGTTGCCGTGTTCTGACATGGCGACCTGGTGACTTGGTGGCGTGTCGGCTCCGTCACTCACTTGGTGGCTCGGTGGCTTGGTGGCTTGGTGGCTCGCTAGAATAGCGAGGTTTTGTCATGTTGACCGTGCATTTACCCGATCCCGCTGCGACGGAGCGGTGGGGTCATCTCTTAGGTGATATGCTTCAGCCTGGACTGTTTATCGCGCTCCTGGGCGACTTGGGGGCAGGTAAGACCAGCCTGTCTCAGGCCATTGCCCAGGGGTTGGGGATTACTGAGCCCGTCTTGAGCCCTACGTTCACTTTGATGAACCAATACGAGGGTCGGGTGAACCTATATCATCTGGACCTCTATCGCTTGGATGATGCCGAACAAGTCTGGGAACTGGGCTGGGAAGAGATCGTCGAGGGTGACGGAGTCTGCCTCGTGGAGTGGGCGGACAAGTTCCCTTCAGTCTGGCCCGATGAGTATATGAGCATCACCCTCCAAACGACACTCGACGGGGGGCGGATGGCCGTTGTTCACGCACAAGGAGGCCGCTACCTGCGACTACTAAAGGAGATGAGAGAGCATTGCTCGTCTTAGCCATCGATGCGTCTACCCTCGCTTCGGGGGTGGCCTTGGTCTCCACTGAACGGGTCTTGGCCGAGTTCATCCTTCAGACTGCCAAGACGCATTCGCAACGATTGCTTCCGTCGATCGATCTGGTCATGAAAGAAGCAGGCATACGGCCTGATCAACTCGATGGGGTGATCGTCAGCGGCGGGCCAGGGTCTTTCACCGGGCTGAGGATTGGCATGAGTACCGCCAAGGGACTTGCCCATGCACTGGGGATTCCCATTGTCGCCATCAACACCCTGGACTTCTGGGCCGAGAACTATCCGTGCTTCAACGGGCTGGTGGTTCCTATTCTCGATGCCCGCAAGGGTGAGGTCTATACCGCCACCTATACCTGGGGTGAGAGTCAGATGGCGCGCTTGACGCCGCACCGTGCCACCAGCATGGCTGTCCTGCTCGAGGAGTTGCGATCGGATGCAGGTCCCGTCGCCTTCGTGGGTGATGCTGTGGCCGTGTACGAAGATGTCATCAGGCAGTCACTGCTAGCGAGGGCTGTTATCTCTGCACCGGTCGATAGGCTGCCCCGCCCCAGTCGTTTGGGGGCGCTTGGTATCGCTAAGCTGCAGCGCGGCGAGACCGATTCGGTCTATGGCCTTGTACCTCAGTACCTACGCCAATCGGAAGCAGAGGTCAAGCTCGCTGAAAAACATAAGAATAGTGATGTATCGGCTTCGCCGACATGATGTATGGCTTTGCCATATGATGTTGCTACGCAATGATGCGGCAGAGCCGCACATATTTCGGATGCGGATCGTTGCCTCCGGCAGCCGACCGCTTGATGCGATATTTGCATCCATGTCCGATAGGCTGGTCGTTCACTTCGTGAACTGCTCGCCTCTGCATCCTAGGACACATCATTGCCGAAGGCAACATCATGTCAGAGAACACATCATTTGCCCGTTAGGGCAAACATCATTGGGATTATCCCAAAAAGCCATGGCTTTTGTAATAATCCCTAAGGAGGAGAGGAACCTGACGGTAGAGAGAAAGATCCGTCCGATGACGGTTGCTGATATCGACTCGGTTCTCGCTATTGAGGCGTTGTCATTCCCCACGCCTTGGTCGCGTTTCGCCTTTACCAGTGAGTTGACACAGAACACCTACGCCTACTATCGGGTCGCTGACGTTAACGGTTTAGTGGTGGCGTATGCCGGGGTCTGGGTGGTCCTGGAAGAAGGACATATCACCAATGTGGCGGTTCATCCTGACTTCCGTGGCCAAGGGTTGGGCGAGCAGATGATGCTCACCATCATGGGTTGCGCTAAGGCGCATGGTGCCGAACGCGTGACTCTTGAGGTGCGGGTCTCCAATGATACGGCTCATAATCTGTACACCAAGCTGGGCTTCGTTGATCGTGGCCTGCGTAAGGGATACTATACTGACACCAAAGAAGATGCCATCATCATGTGGAAAGATAGTCTTGATGATGTCCAGGCAGTAGGAGAGGATGACGAACGTGCCGACGCCTGACCTAATCCTGGGGATAGAGACATCCTGCGATGAGACATCAGCCTCTGTCGTAGCCGCTGGCCGAGAGATACTCAGCAACGTCATCTCATCACAGGTTCCTATCCACCAGAAATACGGGGGAGTAGTCCCCGAGATCGCCTCTCGTCACCATCTCGAGCTGGTTAATGCCGTGATCCAATCAGCTCTGGACGAGGCTGGAACCACGTTTGCTGACCTGGATGGGATCGCCGTGACCTGCGGACCAGGCCTAGTGGGAGCGCTTCTGGTGGGGGTATCCACCGCCAAAGCCATGGCCTATGCCACGGGTAAGACCCTATTAGGGGTCAATCACATGGAAGGGCATGTGTATGCCAACTTCCTCGCTAATCCCGAGCTTACGCTGCCTGCCGTCTGCCTAGTGGTGTCGGGTGGTCATACTGACCTGATCCGGATCCGTGCGCACGGTGATTTCTCCATTCTTGGGCGCACACGCGACGATGCCGCAGGGGAAGCTTTTGATAAGGTCGCTCGTACCCTGGGGCTTGGTTACCCTGGTGGGCCCGCCATTGATCGCGTGGCCAAAGAGGGTGATGAGCAGGCCTACGCCTTGCCGCGAGCCACTCTCGATGGGTCGCTGGACTTCAGTTTCAGTGGGCTGAAGTCCGCAGTTCTGAACCTGATCAACCAGCGTCAGATGAAAGGTGAGTCCACCAACGTGGCCGACATGGCGGCCAGCTTTCAGTGGGCTGTGGTCGATGTGCTGGTGGAGAAGACCATGGCAGCCGTGCGTTCGACCGGGGCTCGCCAGGTGCTGGTGGCAGGAGGGGTAGCCGCCAATAGCCGACTGCGATCCGAACTGACCAAGCGCTGCGAAGCTGCAGGGCTGAGCTTTTGCGCACCCCCCTTGATCCTCTGCACCGATAATGCGGCCATGATCGCCTGTGTGGGACACTATATGCTGGAGCGTGGCCAAGTCGCCGGTCTGGACCTCAACGCCTACCCCAATATGAAGCTGGGGGAGAAGGCGTATTGACGTAGACACCCGTTACCAGAGTGCAGACACCAGGTGCTAGACGATGAGAACAACGAAGACCGCGTGAGTGCCCTCTGACAGGGACCACGCGGCCTTTCTGCGCTCTATCACCTAGAAAGACACCAGAGCAGTAGGAGAACCGCTAGGGTTCCTTCGTGCTTCCTCTGGTGACTGGTGTCCGGTGTCTGTTCTCTCGAAGTTGTCCACATGGCATGTGGGCAGCTTCGCTGTGGATAACTTGTCAACACCTTGCAGCTACTAGAATAGCCTTTGGACATAACTCTGGGTAATTCTTATGTAACTCCGTTGTGGATCATGGGGAAAATGCTCGAAATCCCCATGGATACTAGGCTTGGTCTGTGGATAACCCTGTGAATTGTGTGGATTAACGGGTAGATTACGTCAAGTTTCCGTGCTACAGTACATCCTATGCTCCGTTGGACAAGATCATGACTCCTAAATGATGGTAGATGGACTCCGAGGAAGCGACAAACAACGGGGCCGACCACGAGCACATCGACACGCATCGACGATCAGCGTGTATCCCTCATCATCTTTCCCGGCCGGGTGAGCATTTGTGCTGTGGACAAAAGGAAATACTGTCGTGCACGGCCAATTATGTGGAGTAAAGAACTAACCCGAACTCTGACCTAAGGAGGAGTGCCATGCCCGCAGAGATCATCATTGCCCTGCAATCGATCCATAACCCCATCTTAGACGGCTTCTTCTCACTGATTACCCAACTAGGCTCTGAGGAGTTCTACGTGGTCATCATCGCTCTGCTGTTCTGGTGTGTCAGTAAACGCCTCGCCTTTCGCTTAAGTGTGGTCTTTCTCTCTAGTCAGTTCCTGAACTCCTTCGTCAAGAACTTGTGGAAGGTACAGCGCCCCATCGGACAGCCGGGGATACGCAGCCTCATGGTCCACACTGCCACTGGTTACTCTATGCCCAGTGGGCATAGCCAAGGCGCGGGGACCTTCTGGGGCTACCTAGCCTTACGGGTGCGCAAGCGTCTGCTTACGGTCTGGGCGATAGCGGTGATGCTGTTGGTCGGCCTCTCGCGTGTCTATCTGGGGGTCCATTGGCCGCAGGACGTGGTGGTGGGCCTAACGTTTGGGGTCGGCTTTGCCTATCTCTTTACGCTGTTCGATAGCTGGTGGGTGCAAGCGAACGTCAGCTTTACCATCAACATGGCCATCGCCCTGGTCTTGCCTCCGCTGCTGTTGCTGCTCGACCGAAGCCCCGATGCGATCAAGATCGTAGGCTTTCTCATGGGTCTGGCACCGGGCTATCTGATTGAGGAGCGGTGGATAGACTTCAAGGAACGACAGTCGCTCGAGCAGCAGATCGGCAAGTTGCTGCTGGGCCTGATCATTCTCTTGGCGCTTAAGGCCGGCCTGAAACCGATCCTGCCAGTGAGTGTTTTCTCAGATATCTTTCGCTACACCCTCATCGGTTTAGCGGCTAGTCTCGGGCTGCCTTATCTCTTTAGGCGCCTGCATTGGGGGTAAGTCTATTGGATCGACAAGAACTACGCAAGACAGTACTAGCGGCACGCCAGCAGCTTTCGGTGGCCGATGTAGGCGAGAAGAGCAGGCAGATCGCTGAGCGCCTGAGTGTGCTTACCCACTGGGGTAAAGCTCAGACGGTACTACTCTACGTCGCCTTTCGCAACGAAGTGGAGACGCGTGCACTGATCGACCAAGCTGTTCATGAGGGCAAACAGGTGCTTCTCCCGGTCTCCATCAAGAAGACCCGGGAGCTGGAGCTCTACCGCGTCGCAGGTAGCCACGATCTGGTGGAGGGGGCGTACGGCATTATGGAGCCCAAACGCGAGCACCAGCCGATATCGCCTGAGCAGGTTGATCTAGTCGTGATCCCAGGGGTCGTCTTCGACCGGCAGGGCAACCGTCTGGGATATGGTGCCGGCTACTACGATCGCTTCCTTGAGCGGTGCCGGCCGAGCGTAGCTCGGATCGCCCTCGCCTTCGACCTGCAGCTGGTCGACCAGCTGCCATCCGAGCCCCATGACCAGCGCATGGACTATGTCATCACCGAAACGAATAGTCACCGTTGCCCACCCAGGGAGTAACCTGGGTGGTTTTTATTTCCTTTCCGATAACAATTTAAAAAATGATGCGGCAGTGCCGCGAAGACAGATGAAGCGGATCGCCGCCAGAGGCGTGCGACCGCGAGTAGCCTGTCACCTTTTTTAGGTAATTGTTGTAAGGTAGATTGAGTTCCTTTTTCGGCATGAATTGGTGGATGCTGGGAGATGATACGACAGATAAGGCCAATCTGTTCATCAGGGGGGTTTGTCTGTGCCGTTTCGCAAGCCAATCAAGCCGAAGAAGTCACTCAACACCAAGCCTAAGCGACCAGTATCAGAGCAGCCAAAGAGCCCTGCTCGTGCCGATAAGCAGATCAAGCCGAGTACCAGAATCCAAGAGAATATGGACTATATCAAGAAGACGTTTGATAGTGATGATCTTGTCCTGCGTGAGTTTGCCTTTGGTGTGAAGAAGGAGTTTAAAGCACTTGCCGTCTTTATCGACGGGTTGGCAGCGGGTACTACCTTAACAGACGGGGTCTTGGGTGCTCTGATGCAGTTTGTGCCCATCGCCAACCTGGAAGGGAAGATTGATGAGGAACATATCATCGATCAGTTGATGTGTCACGCGGTAGTCCTGGGCGAGACAAAGGTGCAGGAGGAGTTCGACCCGGCTTTTACAGCACTGCTCTCCGGCGAGACCCTGGTCTTTGTGGAAGGCTGCAGCAAGATACTCCAAGCCAATACCAAGGGCTGGGCAATGCGTGGGCCTCAGGAACCAGATACTGAGCCGGCGGTCCGCGGTCCGCGCGACAGCTTTATCGAGGTCATTCGCCCCAATACCGCCTTGATACGCCGCTTTGTCCGCGACCCTAACCTGCGCGTAAAGTCCTTCCAACTGGGCGCCCGCAGCAAGACTGACGTGGCCATCATGTATCTCGATGGGGTGGCCGATGATAACCTGGTCAGTGAACTGAAGGAACGTTTGACCGCGATCAAGGAGAAGATCGATCCCGATGCCATCATCGAGAGTCAGAATATCGAAGAGATCATCGAGGATTCTACCTGGACGGTCTTTCCCACAGTGCAGTCTACGGAGCGCCCCGACAAGGCGGCCGCAGCTGTCTTGGAGGGCCGGATCGCCATCGTCACCGACCATACGCCGTTTGTAATGCTGGTCCCGACCACCCTGCCGATGCTCATGCAGGCAGCCGAAGACTACTACAATCGCTTTCCAGTTGGGCTATGGGTACGGTTGCTTCGCTGGATCGGGCTTTTCTTAGGCGTCTTCATGCCGGCCGTCTACATCGCTATGTCCGAGTATCATCCCCAGGTATTTCCGTTCAACCTCTTCCTTTCGGTGGCAGCCAGCCGAGAGACCCTGCCGTTTCCGACCTTCATCGAGGTGGTGGTGATGGAGATCACCATCGAGATACTCCGCGAGGCTACCATTCGCTTACCTGGCCCCTTCGGCCAGACGATCGGTATCGTAGGCGGGTTCCTCGTCGGCGATGCGGCTGTTCGCGCCGGTCTAGTCGGACCACTTCTGACCATCGTGGTCGCCATCACCGCAGTAGCCACCTTTACCGCACCGAACTACTCGCTGTCAATCGCCGTCCGCCTGATTCGCTTCTTGCTGATGCTCGCTGCGATCTTTGCGGGCTTCTACGGTCTAGCTCTGGCGGGTCTGATGCTCTTGGCCCATGTCTGCAGCCTGCAATCGTTTGGCATCTCGTATCTGGCTCCGTTCTCGCCTATGCGCGTCTCAGACTACAAAGATACCATACTGCGCTTCCCCTTCTGGCTGTTCCAAAGGCGGCCAGAGAGCATCCGTTCGCCCCAGAAGTGGCGGCAGGCTCAGCCCCATGGCAGCTGGTGGCAGGTGATGGGCCAGGCGACACCACCATGGAAAGAGGCGTTCACGGATTCCATCTCCCTAAAGCCCAGTGAAGGAACCACCGAGAACCCGGGCGAAGGCGACAAGGAGGAAGAGGACGATGAGAGGGGCTAACCGCATTAACCGTCGCCAAGCCTGGTTCATGGTCAGCGGGACCATGTATGGCGTGACGCTGCTGACGCTGCCATACCTGAGCGCCGAGATTGCCCACGAGACGGCATGGTTGCCGGTGGTGGTGATCGGTCTGTTGTCAGTGATTGTCGCAGGGATTGTGGGGCGCTTGGCAGAGCTCTTTCCTGGCAGGACTGTCATCGAACTGGTGAGCGAGCTGTGGGGCAGGCCGCTCGGTCTGATCACTGGCTTAGCCATGGCAGGAGTGCTTTTTCTGAATGTGCCGTTACAGGCGCGCCTCAATAGCGAGTTGCTGAACTCGGTGCTATTGCCTCGAACACCGCCGACCTTTCTAATAATCGCTCTGATCGTGGCCTGCATCTACACCATCGAAGGTGGCCTTTCGGCCATCGCCAGGCTCTCCGAAGTACTGTTTCCCCTGATCATCGTTGTTACCCTGGTCGTATTTACGCTGGGGATGAGGCATCTGGAACTCTCTCATCTGCAGCCCATGGGCAATTTCCCGCTGGAGAACTTCCTCGGTGTGCGCTCTCTGCAGATACTGAACTCGTTCTATGGATTCGTGATCATCCTCTATCTAATCCCGTTCATGGACAAGGTGAAAGGACTAAGACATGTAGGGTTCAGCGCGGTCTTGGTTGGCACGATCGTCTACACGCTGGTCGTGACGGTCACAGTGGCGACCTTAGGTGCGTACCACACCGTTGAGACCATCTGGCCGGGGCTAGAGCTGGCCAGGGCGGTGCATGTACGCGGGGCGTTCATCGAGCGGCTGGACTATCTGTTCCTGACCATCTGGATTGGTCCGACCTTTCTTGCTTGTGTCAACCTGCTCTTCTTTAGCGCCTTCGGCGTTGTTCGCATCATCAACCCACGCAACCCCAGATGGCTTATCTGGGGGCTGGGCCTGGCAGCCATCGTCTTGGCACTGCTGCCCAAAGGGATCCCGCAGTTGGAACGGCTGAATACCATGGCTGGACTTGCTGGACTGGTGATCGCCTATGGATTGCCCATTCTGCTCTATCTGACTGCCAAGCTGACCGGCAAAGGGGGTGAAGCTGATGAGGCGTAGAGTGTTGGCACTGCTCCTGGCGGTGGTTCTCCTGAGTACATTGACTGGTTGCTGGGATCTGCGTCCGCTGAAGCAGCGGACCGTGGTCCTCGGCGCTGGGGTCGATATAGGCGAGCAGCCGGGTGAGCTGAAGCTCACGCTGCAGGTAGCGATCATCAAGAAGCTGGGCAGCCCTGAAGGAGGGGGGGAAGGGGATGCCTTCATCAACCTCGAGGGATCTGGGGTCACCATGCAGGCTGCAGTCGCCACTTTGCAGGAGCAGCTCGATCGTGAGCTCTTCTTCGGGCATATCCGCGTGATCGCACTAGGCGAGGAGTACGCCAAGTTGGGTATTGACCCAGCTCTAGACTATTTCGTCCGCGATCCCACCGTCCAACGCTTGGTTCAGGTGGTGATCAGCAAGGGAAAAGCCAAGGATCTCTTGGCGGCCAAGATCCCCGTAGAACCGGCATCGACCCTCTATGTGGCCAATATGCTTGAGAGTGCGGACCGCAGCGTCATGGACTATCGCTCCGACCTCGGGCGTTACCTAGTGCAGCGTCGTGAGCCGGGACGTTATCCGGGGCTGCCTGTGCTGGAAGTCGTGAAGGAAGCGCCCAAGAAAGAAGCGGGTGGAGGGGGCGATGGTGGAGGTGACGGAGCCGAAAAGGCCAAAGAGGAGAAGGTCAAGCTTCAAAACGCTGGCACAGCGGTTCTCTACGGCGGCCGTCTACTAGGGATTCTGTCACCAGAGGAGACCGGTGGTGTTAACCTGATCCAGGGGAACGCTCATCGTGGCAAGATGACCGTCGCGATCGATGGTCCGCAAAACTATGTCACTGTCGTGGTGCGCAATGCTGGGGTTAAGACGAAGGTCACCCCTGCTGGCATCATCCACAGTACCCTTACGCTGGAAGGGGATATTGTCGAGCAGACCATGATGCGCGCGCTCTCCTTGGCGGAGCTCACCCAGGCTCAGCAAGCCGTGGCAGCCAGGGCCAAGTCCATGATTGATCAAGCAGTCCAGAGGTCGCAGCAGTTGCATGCGGAGCCATTCGGTTTTGGATACCAGATCTACACCGAAGAGCCGGGGCTATGGAAAGCCATGGCGTGGCATGATGCTTGGCCGGCTTGGAAGGTCACCACCGATGTGAAGGTGGCGCAGTTTAGGCGGCGAGGCACGCAGCGATGACCGAGGGTTGAAAAGGCCGCCGCCCACAGGCTGCCAAGGAGAAAACTTATCGTGCTGGTCGCACGGCGTCAGAGGCCACGAAATCCCCATCCGCTTGTGATGGAGAAAACGCTAGCAAATGGGAGCAAGTTGGACATAATCCGCCATAACTGCCCCATTGCGGAAAAAATGCCATTTGCCATGTATACTGCCATTATTTATTATCAATAATGGTATTAGCACTCAACGATGGTGAGTGCTAATAGGCAGACTGGCTCGTCCAACATCAAAGCTGATTAAGCTTAAGTTACTCAAAGGAGGGGTATGTGAATGAATATCAAGCCATTGGGTGACCGCGTTGTCATCAAGGTCTTGGAGCAAGAGGAGAAGTTGGCCAGCGGTATTGTTCTTCCTGGCAACGCCAAGGAGAAGCCCCAAGAGGGCAAGGTCGTAGCGACTGGAACTGGCCGCACACTGGACAATGGGACCAAGCTTGCCATGGATGTAAAGGTTGGCGACCGCGTCATCTACTCGAAGTATGCCGGAACTGAGTATAAGCGTGACGGCGAAGAGTTTCTCATCCTCAGCGAAAAAGACATCCTCGCGATCGTTGAATAAGCAGTCCGAGTTAGTCTGACCTACACATAGACGAAGGAGGGAACTACCTAATGGCTAAGCAGATTATCTATAACGAAGAAGCTCGCCGCGCTCTCGAGCGTGGGATCAATAAGCTGGCCGATACCGTCATCGTCACCCTTGGTCCCAAGGGTCGCAATGTCGTTCTCGACAAGAAGTTTGGCGCGCCTCTGATCACTAATGACGGTGTCACCATTGCTCGGGAGATCGAGCTCGAAGATCCGTTCGAAAACATGGGCGCCCAGCTGGTGAAGGAAGTTGCCACCAAGACCCAGGACGTCGCTGGTGACGGCACCACCACCGCTACCCTCTTGGCTAAGGCAATGGTTCGCGAAGGACTGAAGAACGTGACCGCTGGTGCCAACCCCATGGTTCTGCGCCGCGGGATCGAGAAGGCCGTCGAGGCCGCCGTTGAAGAGATCAAGCGTCTCGCCAAGCCGATCGAGAGCAAGGATGCCATCGCTCAGGTCGCATCCGTCTCCTCTGACAGCGAGTACATCGGCAAGTTGATCGCCGATGCCATGGAGAAGGTCGGCAACGATGGCGTCATCACGGTCGAAGAGTCCAAGACCATGACCACCGATCTCGAAGTGGTCGAAGGCATGCAGTTTGACCGCGGTTATGTCTCTGCCTACATGGTCACCGATCCTGACAAGATGGAAGCCGTCATGGATGACCCCTACATCCTGATCACTGATAAGAAGATCAGCAACATCCAAGACCTGCTGCCTGTTCTCGAGAAGGTTGTCCAACGCGGCAAACCGGTCGTCATCATCGCTGAGGACGTCGAGGGCGAAGCTCTCGCCACCCTGCTGGTCAATAAGCTCCGCGGCACCCTCAACACCGTCGCGGTGAAGGCTCCTGGCTTTGGCGATCGCCGTAAAGCCATGCTCGAAGATATCGCTGTTCTCACTGGTGGCCAGGTCATCAGCGAAGAGCTGGGTCTCGATCTGAAGAGCGCCGATATCAGCCTGCTCGGTCGTGCCCGCCAGGTCCGCATTGCCAAGGAAAACACCGTCATCGTCGACGGCGCCGGCAATGCTGACGATATCAAAAAGCGCGTTTCACAGATCCGTGCTCAGATCGAAGACACCACCTCGGATTTTGATCGCGAGAAGCTCCAAGAGCGTCTAGCTAAGCTGAGTGGCGGCGTTGCGGTCATCAAGGTTGGCGCCGCGACCGAGGTCGAGATGAAGGATAAGAAGCTCCGCATCGAAGATGCTTTGTCGGCGACCCGCGCTGGCGTCGAAGAAGGCATCGTCCCCGGTGGCGGAACTGCTTTCATCGCTATCCTCTCTGCTCTCAAGACCCTCAAGGGCGAGAACGCTGACGAGAAGATCGGTATCGATATCGTTCGCCGCGCTTTGGAAGAGCCCGTTCGTCAGATCGCCAACAACGCTGGTTATGAAGGTTCCGTGGTGGTTGAGAAGGTCAAGGCCAAAGACAAGGGCGTTGGTTTCGACGCTGCCAATGAGCAGTACGTCGACATGATCAAGGCTGGTATCGTTGATCCCGCCAAGGTCACCCGCTCCGCCCTACAGAACGCCGCTTCCATCGCTGCCATGGTACTCACCACTGAGTGCTTGGTCGCTGATAAGCCCGAGCCCAAGGATGCCAACCCTGCAGCCGGCATGGGCGGCATGGGTGGAATGCCCGGAATGATGTAAGAAGCAGACCTTCCCGAAGAGAGAGCCCGCGAGGGCTCTCTCTTCTGCTGTACCGCTCGATTGGATGCGCCTGAAGGAAACCATCAGCCCAGTGAAGAAAGACCCAAATCAAGAAATGGCGCTGTCCGTGCGTGATTGTTGTGTGGAGGAAGGGGTGCTGCAGTTGCAGAGCAGTTTACAAGCTTTGATCACCAGTCTCGAGAAGGTGTTGGTTGGGAAGCGTGCCGCCATCGAACTGGTGGTGGCAGCGCTACTGGCTAAGGGACATGTACTGATTGATGACGTCCCCGGAGTAGGGAAGACCATGCTGGTCAAAAGCCTGGCCAAGTCCACCGGACTGGAGTTTCGGCGGGTCCAGTTCACGCCCGACCTGCTGCCAGCTGATATTACGGGCGTTTCGATCTATAATCCACAGTCGCAGAGCTTCGAATACCGTTCGGGACCCCTGATGGCCAACTTGGTCTTGGCAGACGAAGTCAATCGGACCTCGCCACGGACTCAGTCCAGCCTGCTTGAGGCCATGGAAGAGCAGCAGGTAACGGTCGATGGCTTAACTCACCCTCTGCCACAACCCTTCATGCTGCTGGCGACCCAGAACCCGATCGAATATGAGGGGACCTACCCCCTACCGGAAGCACAATTGGACCGTTTCATGCTCAAGGTCAGCCTCGGCTATCCGACCCTAGATGAAGAGCTGTTGGTGGTCACGCGGCTACGTGGCGAGCATCCTATCCACGGCATCGATAGGGTAATCTCGGCCGATGAGATCACGGCGCTGCAGGCTGAGGTGCGTGAGATCCATGTCGCACCCAGTATCGATCGCTATCTGGTGCAGATGGCACAAAGCCTTAGGCAGCACCCCGATCTGTTCTTAGGTGTCTCGCCGCGCGGCACCCTGGCACTGGCACGGCTCTGTCAAGCTTGGGCAATGCTTAGGGGTCGTGATTACGTGTTGCCTGATGACGTCAAGTATCTGCTTCCTTTTGCCTGGGCTCATCGTCTCATACTTAAGCCCGAGGCACGCCTGCGCGGGCGGCAGCCCGGGGCTATTCTCCGGGAACTGCTCAATCAGACTGTGGTCCCGGCGTGAGGCGGCCATGGCTGATGCAAAGAGGCCCGCGGCCCGCAGCCCGCAGCCCGCAGTGGGGTCAGCTACCCGCGGAGTGGAAAGCTCCGTCCGTCGTGGTGCCACCGAAGAGGCAGAATGGGGAACTGAAGTGAGAAAGCCGGCAGCCCGCAGCCCGCAGTCCGCGGTAGCCAACATCCGTGAAGCAAGCGGTTTCACCCATGACGTCGCCGAAGCGTCACGGAGAGCTGATGTACGACGCCGCAGGGCCTATTTGTTTGTTCTGATTCTCATGGGGCTTTTTGCCCACTCAGTGGGGGGCTATGTCCCCTTCTTTCTGTTTGCCTTCACGCTATGCGTGTATCTTGGCTCAGCGATGTGGCTAGTTCTCGGCGCACAAGGGATCGCCCTAACCAATGATGCGGACTTCGATGAGCGAGTGATGGTTGGACACGACTATCCGCTGCTGTTAACCATCAAGAATATCTCCATGGTCACCTGGCCATGGTTAACCGCGGTGGTCGGCGCAGCGCCTGGGATCGAGCTTGATCAGCCTCAATCTCACTGTGGGGTGGTGGCGCCGCGCGCTAGTCACCGCTTTCGCGTGCAGCTTCGCTTCACACATCGTGGGCGCTACGAACGCCTATGGGTTCGCTTGACCCTACAGGATCTCCTGGGGCTGTTTGGCCAGGAATGGGCAGTCGAGCGCAGGATCGATCTGACGGTTCTGCCGCGCATCTTACCCATCGAAGGGCAGATCGAGGGATCCGGATATGCCATGGGTGTGACCGACCGGGTCCGTCAGCTCTCTGAGGACCTGGCGCAGCCCATGGGGCTGCGCGCCTATATTCACGGTGACAGCATCCGTCGTGTCCACTGGAAGACAACCGCTAAGACTGGTGAGCTAATGGTCAAGACCTATGCGCACCAGTCCCGCACGCAGATCTACCTCTATCTCGACTGCTGCGCCAGCCGGCAGGCTGGCGAGGGAGATGATTCGTCCTTTGAGCGTGCGGTGGTGATGGCAGCGTCGCTTGCTAGTCACTTTCTCGCGCGGAGAGTGGCCACTGGATTGGTGGCGGCCGGCGCACCGGCCCCGCTCTATCCAGCAGATGATCACTTAGCCCAGGAGGCGCTACTCCTGGACGCTCTCGCGCTGGTCACTCCCGTGCCAGGGGATGGGGCGCCAGAACGAGTGGCCGCCGAACTGAGCGCGATCCCGTCCGGAAGCGTGCTTGTCCTCATCTCAACCATGGCGAGTGAGGCGATGCATGAACTCATTTTAAGGCTACAGTTACGACAGATACGGGTGGCTGTGGTTCAGCTTGATCTTACGGGATATGCAGTCGCGAGCTCGGCCGAGTCAGTGTCCCGGTCCGCGGGCTCTATCGCACCATGGGTTGTGGTCAAGTCCGACGATGATCTAGCTCTTGTGCTCGGGGAGGTGACGTATGCACTCCTCAGATAGCAGATCAGTCCCCTTCTTCGGGCAGGTCGTGGCTATGCTCATCATGTTCCTCGCTCTGGTCTCGCCGTGGTGGCGTTTCTTCTCGCTCGGCATCACCGATGGACTGCTGCAGGGTCAGCTTCTAGTTCTATTCGGGCTGGTCTACATCGGATGGAGAAGTCGCTACGCTCGAGTCCTGACACCGCTGCTGCCGCTAATCAGTATCATCCATGCCGCAAAGACTCACTTCTATGATCATCTACCTTGGTGGACGCGCACATGGTGGACTGAGTATGGGCGAACTCTACTGGTGCATATCAAACAGCTTCCCATGCTGCTGGATGCTTTCTATGAGCCAGTCTTTCAGCTAACTGGTTTTCTGCTCATTAGTACTGCCATCGCCATAATCTTCTTAGCGTACCTCTATCAGCGCGAGTGGGTCGTGGCGACTTGGGCTGTCGGCTTTATCTCCTTTTTTCTGCTGGAGAGCACCATTCACGCAGCATCTTTTATGGGGGTAGCCGGTTACTTTGTCAGTGCAGTTGACCTGTGGGCCAGTATGCGCGGGCGCCGCCTGGCAGCCGTCTTCCCGGATGTGA
>CAYOCI010000049.1:27172-29929 GCA_964402415.1 uncultured Clostridia bacterium | reverse complement strand
GCCAGGGGTTGGCATCCCTGCAGGTTTCCCAGGTTGCGCGACCCCGAAGACCTTGGCTAGCGCTTGCTCAAGGGTCTCCTCCATGGCTAGGCGGCTTTCATAGGCGACGATCACACGCTTTAGCTCTGGCAGGCTGTTGGCCTGCGAGCGGATGTAGAGCGGCACCACATAGAGCAGCGACTCTTTGATCGGTACCATGATCATATGCCCGCGTTGGACGGCCGATCCGCCTTGATCCCATAGCGCTAGGCTCTTGGCGATCTCGGTCTCCTGGTTGATGCGGGCATCGATCTGCATCGGTCCATAGACCAAGCGGTCTTTGGGGAACTTGTAAAGCAGCAGTCGTCCATAGTCCTCACCATCCGCTCGCCCGGCGAGGTAGGCGACCATATTGTCCTTTTTCGCCGGAGTGAGGGGGAGCATGGCCATAAACTCGGCGCTGTCAGAGTCGGGCAGTTTCATGGTGGCGTAATACGGTTCCGTCGGGCCCACCTTTTTCTCCGGATCGGTCTGACGGGCGAACTCCCAAGCATCTTCCTTGTTGTAAAACACTCCGGGATCACCCATGTGGTAGTTCAGCATCATCTTGGCCTGAATAGTGAACATATCCTCGGGGTAGCGCAGATGCTGGCGGAGCTCAGTCGACATCTGCTCGATGGGAGTGAATAGAGTGGGGAAGATCCGCTGATAGCTTTGGATTAGAGGATCCGTCGCATCTGAGACGTAGAAGGTTGTGGTGCCATCATAGGCATCGATGACTGTCTTGACGCTGTTACGGATGTAATTGACCCCGGAGCCGTCATGCGGTTGGGAGTAGGGAAACCCAGTGGATGTGGTGTAGGAATCGATGATCCAGACGATCTTGCCATCGAGGATGACCGGGTAGGGGTCCTTGTCAAAGGTGAGGAACGGTGCCAGGCGGCGGGCGCGCTCAACAATCTGTCGGTTATAGAGCACCTTGCTCTCCGCGGTCAGATCGGTGGTCAGCAGCAGTTTACTGGTGCCCATGCGCAGACTGAACATGATGCGGTTGAAGAAGTTGGTGAGGAGAACCCCGTCTTTGCCTCTGTAGATAGTTTCGGCATTGGCATCTCCCTGCGGGAAATCGAACTCCTTGGTCTTGGTGCCGGTGATCACATAGTCGCGGGTCATCTCACCAAAGTAGATCTCAGGCCGGTCAAGTTGCAGCTCCTTGGCGCCACTGATCGGTGGGATATCCTTAAGCAGCAGTTCGGGCAACCCCTCGGTGCTTACTTGGTTGACTGGCGAGACCACGGCACCATAGCCGTGGGTATACTTGAGATGACGGTTGACCCAGGTGTTAGCTTCGGCCTGCAGACTATCACTGGCCATCTCCCGCACCGCTAACAGTACTTGACGATACTTGCCGTCGATCATGTACCGGTCCACATCGACATCGGCAAAGCGGTAATACAAGCGCATTCCCTGCAGCTGCGCGTACGTCTGCTGCACAGGACGGTAGTCCAAGAGCGGGATGTTGCTGATGGTATCCTGATTCGCGGCGAGGTCGGCGGCGGTCAGAGTGTCCTTGACGGGGAAGACCTTCTCCTCGATGCGGTCCAAACCATAGGCCACGCGCGTGAGAGCGATGTTGTGCTCGAGGTAGGGACGTTCCTTGGCATATTCATTGGGCTCAACGGTGAGCGCCTGAATCGCTGTTGGGTAGCCAACCCCTGCGACCAGCGAGAAGACCATCAGGATCGCCGGCGCGATGATCATCAGACGCTGGCGTGGGCGAGCCCACATGGTTAGGATGACCACTGCGCAGAAGAGCGCCAGGTAACTGAGGATGACAAAGACCGGGCGACTTGCGACCATGTCAGTGTAGCTCGCCCCATAGGCGGCCCCGCGCGGGCTGTAGACCAACTGGTCGATCTGGAGATGGTAACCATAGGACTTGAGCGCGAAGGCCAGCGCCCCCAAGGTGGCCAGATGGCGCAGAGGGTAAGCCGCCTTCTGGTTGGCAGAGAAGGCGAAGTTGGCCAAGTAGAGGAAGCCACAGGCCAGCAGTGTCATGATCAAGAGAGGCATGAACGTTTCATAGGCGAGCAGTTTGACCGGCAGGGTGAAGACGTAGTAGCCTGCATCTTTGCCGAAGATCGGATCAACAAGATTGAAGGCGGTTTGGCTGCGGAAGCGTTCTATCAGCAGCCAGGCGCTGGAGAGGTTGGCCCCGCCCAAGACGCCCATGAACAGGGAGAGAAGAAGGAGAATCAGGCCAACAAAACGGCTCTGTAGAACCTGGCGGCCCATAGGGGCAAACGGGATCCGCATCTGGCCGAACTGCGCCTGGATCACGTCGGGGTTCTCAGGCTGTCCTTGACGAGCAAGCCAGCGCCGAACCAGGCTGAGGTTGAGATAGATGAAGAGAAAGATCACCGTGCCTGTTGCCAGCCCCAGTATGATGCGGCTGGTGTAGGAACGCCAGAAGACCTGACCAAAGCCTAGAGACTTGAACCACAGCCAATCGGTATAGAACCTGGGGACCAAGTTGAAGAAGATCGCTCCCAGCGCTACTAAGCCTAGTAGCCACGCCCATCCTCGTCCGTTCTTGGTTGCTGCCATGGTATCACTCCTTTCGAATTAGGAATTAAGAATTCAGAGTTAAGAATTGGGATTACGAGTTGTGGGTTACGAGTTAGGAGTGACCAGTTACGAGTCAATGGTTATACGTTCGCGAGATGAAATGGTTTCTCCTATCCCATGTTACTGCCGCACTGGGCAGAGCACAACAGC
>CAYOCI010000049.1:10671-27072 GCA_964402415.1 uncultured Clostridia bacterium | reverse complement strand
ATGAAATGGTTTCTCCTATCCCATGTTACTGCCGCACTGGGCAGAGCACAACAGCAGAAAATCGTACTTTCTGACTCTCGGCTCTCAATTCTTAACTCCTAGTTCCCTAGGCAGGAACCAGCCACACCAATGGGGAAACAGACAGATAACTTATCCAAAAGGAGTGGTGAACCCAACATGCTAGCGATTAAGAATGGTTTTGTTATCACTGTAACCCAGGGCGTTATTGAGAACGGCACTGTCCTCGTCGATGGTGACAAGATCGTCGCCATCGGCAAGGATATCGAGATCCCAGCCGACGCCCAGGTCATCGATGCCACAGGCAAGATTGTCACCCCAGGTCTCATCGACTCTCACTCCCATATCGCGCTCTTTGGTGACCCCAGCATCTGGGCCACCGCCGATGGCAATGAGAAGACTGGCCCCGTCCAGCCGCAGCTGCGCGGCATGGACTCCTTCAACCCTGATGACCCCGCTATTCCCGAGGTCAGGGCTGCTGGCGTGACCGCCGTCTACACTGGCCCTGGTAGCTCCAACATCATCGGTGGCACCGGCTTTGTCTGCAAGCTGGCTGGGCGGACCGCTGACGAGATGATCATTCCCGGTACTGAAGGCATGAAGATGGCGCTGGGCGAAAACCCGAAGCGCAACTATGCCGATAAGAAGGGCCCCGGCACCCGTATGGGTAACGCGGCTGTTCTACGCGAGGCTCTGGTCAAGTGCCAGAACTACATGGCCAAGGTGGAGCGCGCCCAGGCCGAGGGCAAGGAGATGCCGGATCGCGACCTCGGCATGGAGCAGTTGGCCAAGGTGCTGCGCCGCGAATGGAAGGCCCGCATTCATGCTCATCGCGCCGATGATATCCTGACAGCCATCCGTGTTGCTGAGGAGTTCAACCTCGACTACGTCATCGAGCACTGCACCGAGGGCTACAAGATCGCTGATATTCTCACCAAAAAGTCGGTTCGCGCCACCGTTGGTCCGCTCCTGATGGGTCACTCCAAGCATGAGCTCTGGAACGTTTCGCTCCAGAACCCCGCCGTCTTGGCCAAGGCTGGTATGAAGTTCTCCATTCAGGTGGATGGCTCAGCAGAGACCAAGTGGTTGGGCATGCACGCTGGTATCGCCGTCCGTGAAGGGCTCTGCCGCGACGAGGCGATGCGCGCCATCACCATCAACGCCGCGGAGATCATCGGTGTTGCCGACCGTATGGGCAGTCTCGAAGTGGGCAAAGATGCCGATATCGCCATCTTCGACGATTGCCCGCTGAAGAACACCACCCACTGCGAGATGACGATCATCAACGGCAAGGTCGTTCACGAGCGCCGCAAATAGAGATGCCCGTAGCCCGTAGCCCACAGCCGGCAGAGGGTAGGGGCGAAGGGTACACGGAGCGCGGAGATACACAACCGCATACAGAAGAAACCGGGTTGCTAAGCAGCCCGGTTTCTTGCGTACATTCGTCACCAATCCTGGGTGGTTCCCATACTATGAAGCAGAAACAGGCACAAACGCGGAGACGAACGCCGTCATGTCGACATAATCGAAGAGAAAGCATGGAAAGGGATAGGCAAAATCCGATCGGAGTGGAGTGCGATGTTTACCGAAGAGCGCCGGCGCGAGATTCTATCGATACTCGAGCGGAACGGGCGAGTTAGCGTTACTGAGCTGGTGGAGCACCTGGGCTTTTCATCTGATACTGTTCGGCGGGACCTCAAGTGCTTGGAACAGATGGGGCTTTTGCAGCGCACCCACGGGGGCGCAATCCGCTTACCTGCCACTCCAACCGATGGACGCCTCGCCTCTGTAAGCTCTGATGAATGGGAGATCAAGGATCAGCTCTGCCGCGAGGCGGCGAAGTTGATCCAGCCAGGGGAGACGATCTTCATTGAGGGCAGCTCGACCACGATGACCATGGCCGATCACCTGCCCCACGGGCAGCAGAACACAGTCTTGACCAATGGTTGGCAGATCGCCTTCCGCTTACGTGGGCGGGAGGGGGTAGAGCTGATCGCTGTGGGTGGGACCATGAAAGCCGGCGGCAATACCACCGGCACCTTGGCCATTGAGCAGTTGAAGCAGTTCTCTGTTGATCGTTCATTTATCTCTGCCAGCGGGGTGGACCCGCAGAAGGGTGTTACTACCTCGACCACTGACACGGCCTTCCTGAAACGAACAGTGGTCCAGATCTCCCGCCAGGTTGTGCTCTTGGCCGACCATCGCAAGTTGGGACGGGTGGCCTTTACCGCCTCGCTCCCTATCAAGGAGATTGACCTGCTAATCACCGACAGCCAGAGCGATGACGAGCTTGTCCAGCAGTTGCGGCAAGCCGGGGTGAGTGTTCTGGTGGTGGCTTAGCCGAGCACGGCGCATGCACCGATTGACACTGGCAGCCTCTGGTCAGAGCCAACGGGTTGACCGCCATGAAAAGGAGCGAGCAAGATGGAACGACTGATCATTCGCGGTGGGAACCCCTTGCACGGGGAGGTCCGTCTCAACGGATCCAAGTATTCGGCCCTGGCCGCTATCCCGGCCAGCCTTTTGGCCGACACACCCACGACCATCTGTAATCTGCCCAATATCACCGATGTCACAGTCTACCTTGAGATCCTACGCTTTCTCGGGGCCGATATCCGTACTGTCGATGGGCGCGTCACCATCGACGGACGGGGACTGAACCGTACCAAGGCACCGGCTGAACTGATACGAAAACTAAGGGCCTCCTATTACCTTCTAGGCGCCCTGCTGGCCATTAAGGGAGAGGCGGAAGTGGCCCTGCCCGGTGGCGATGAGATCGGCAGCCGACCGATCGATCTGCATGTCAAGGGCCTCAGGGCCATGGGGGCGGAGATTCAGGTCACCAATGAGATGATCTACGCCCGCGCCGAGCGCCTGAAGGGGGCCGAGATCTACTGCGATGTTCCCAGCGTTGGGGCGACCTTCAACCTGATGATTGCGGCGGTCAAGGCGGAAGGAACCACCACCATCCTCAATGCCTACAGCGCACCTTGGATTGTCGACCTAGCGGACTATCTCAATGCCCAAGGCGCCAAGATCGTTGGTGCTGGCACTGACACCATCACCATCCAAGGCGTGGATCGACTCGAGGGTTGCGAACACAGCTTGATCGGCGACCAGACTGAGGCCGCTACCTTCATGATCGCAGTGGCGATCGCCGGTGGGCGGGTCCGGATTCGTGATCTTGTACCCGATCATATGGCCGCGCTCACTGCCAAGCTGCGCGAGGCGGGGGTGAGCGTCGAGGCTGGCGATGATTACCTAATCGTCGAGGCGAGCGGCCGTCCCTATGCGATCAATGTCATCACTGGCCCGTATCCCGGCTTTTATACTGACTTCCAGCCCATGACCACCGCGTGGTTAGCGTGCGGTCGAGGCGTGAGCACGGTCACAGAGCACATCTGGCCTGACCGGTTTGCCTACGTCGATGGGCTGCGCCAGATGGGGGCCAAGATCCGCGTTGAAGGGGGTCAGGCGGTCATTAGCGGCGCCCGTCGTCTGATTGGCGCGCGACTGATGGCTGGGGATATCCGGGCCGCAGCATCCTTTGTGCTCGCGGGACTTGGAGCAGTGGGCATCACCGAGGTCAGCGGCATCTATCATCTTGACCGCGGCTATAGCAGCCTCGAGACTAAGCTGAGCAAACTCGGAGCCGACATCCAGCGGATCTCAGCCAGCACCCTGCTCGCCAGCGCGGGACAGCTGTAGCTGTCATCGGCCATAGGCCGATGACAGAGCCCAAAGGCCAAAGTGGGGTCGAGAATAAGCGCAGCATGGCTGCGCGACTACATGGGGGTTTTCCCCTAGTTGTAGCCGCGCAGCCATGCTGCGCTCCGTTTAGTCCCCATGAGCATCTCGGTCGATGGGGTAGTAGAACTGTCTGCCACCTTGCGTGTTACGGGTAGTTCATCTCGTTTCCTACTCTAGCCTTTTGCCTTAGGCCTTGGGACTCGTTGCTCAGGCCTCGCCTGAACAACACTATCCATTCGCTCTTCTCATCGTCGCGAAGACCAGCGGCGGTTGCCCCTCGCCCGGCTCGTCGGGACCAAGAACCATGCGCAGGGCAGATCCCTGCACGGTAAAGCCTCGCTGCGTGAGCAGCCTAACCGCCTCGCCATTGGCCTTGGGGACCTCGATGGTGACCTGCTGTCCGTTGCGCAGGTGGAGAGCGTGATCAAGCAGCGCCTCAGCCACCACCGGGGAGCTGATCATCGGGCCGAGCTGCTGCCCTTGGTAGAGGCAGTAGCCGAGCGGTGTGCCGTCTGAACCGGGGATGACCAAGGTCGTCTCGGGAGAGGTCGCAATCAGGTCATTGACCAAGCGCAGCCGATCGTCGCCGAAACCGAGCCAATCCAGAGCGGCGATCTCGTCGCTATCGCTGGCTGTTGCCAGGCGCACTTTAGGGCAGGGTCGGCCCTGCGCTGTGCCGCCATAGAGCAGATAACGATACTCGGGCTCAAACCCCATCTTCTGATAGACCCGCGCCCCAGCCTCGGTGGCGGTCAGGCGGATCGTCTGGACGCCACTGGCTCGCAGATGAGAGATAGCGTGTTCCATCGTCGCTCTCCCTATACCTTGGCAGCGATACTCAGGCTTCACGACCAGATAGCCGATCCAAGCACTGACCACATAGCGTGTCACCGCAATGCTGGCCGCGGGGACGCCATCGACTTCGGCCAGCCAGAAGCCACCCGGCTCCCATGCGTGCTGTTCGGAGAAGCGATCCGCTGTATGGGTCCACCCAGCGGTGCGGGTGATGGACTCAACGACGGGGTATTCCCCTTGGTGTAAGGGGCGGATGGTCAAGCTCAAGAGATATCACTCCTTAATATGAATGCCCACAGCTCACGGCCCCCAGGGAGTCATCCGTCTCCAGTCCACCGTCTGGTGCCATAACCATGATGACGGGCGGTGGTTGATCGATGACGGGTCTGAGGTCGGAACTTCAACGTGGTAGCCTCGTATAAGAGTAAGGATACCAGAAACCGAAATATCGGGGGAGGAACCACCATGGAAAAACAGCTGAGCTGCCTACGCTGCGGGCATGAGATGAAGTACATCAAGGAGTACCGCTTTGACTCTCAGGATAACAACAGAGGGCTTCTGGGTGCCCTGTTCGATGTCGAAGAACACCTTACCTTCCGCGTTTACGTCTGTCCTAAGTGCCGGCATACAGAGTTCTTCTATACCGGATCCCGCCAAGGCTTCGACGAGTGGCTAGATTGGTAGCGAAGTACGTCTAACTCCTCAATTGTGACACACCACAGGCAGTATAAATAGGGTATAATGGAAGCAGATTCGCGCATGAGGGGTTCTCCTGGATCATGCATAGCCCAACACCTTCCTATATCGGGACAACCTTGTTCTCCTCGCCCACACGTCCCGCATAGGATCAGAGCCGATCTCCTGCTGATCACAGGTTTTGGGCTCACTGCGGGTTTTCTGAATATGTTATGCATGTCCGCCTAAGGATCTAGCTTGTGCCGTACATTGAGGGGGTAGAAGACGTGAAACGGATCTTAGTCACTGGTTCACTGGGACAGATCGGTACCGAGCTTATCGCTAAGCTGCAGAAAGAATATGGCTTCGACAGTGTCATCGCCAGCGATATCAAGCCTGCAAGCACCATCCCAGCCCACTATGAACAGATCGACGTTCTCAAGCCCGAGCTGATCGCCGGTGCCGTGAAGAAGCATCAGGTCGACACCATCATCCACCTCGCCGCCATTTTATCCGCTGTGGGTGAAGCCAATCCTCATCTCGCCTGGAATATCAACATGGGCGGCTTGTTCAACGTTCTCGAGGTGGCCCGCGAACTGAAGACCGCCATCTTCACACCCAGCTCCATTGCCGCCTTTGGCCCCAGCACCCCGGCCGATCAGACACCGCAGGACACCATCCAGCGCCCGACCACCATGTATGGCGTGACCAAGGTTGCTGGCGAGCTGCTCTGTGACTACTACTTCCAGAAGTATGGCGTCGATACCCGCGGCGTCCGCTTCCCCGGTCTGATCTCCTATGCGGCCCTGCCCGGCGGCGGCACCACTGACTATGCTGTTCATGTCTACTATGAAGCGATCAAGCAGAAGCACTACACCAGCTATATCGGCGAAGGCACTTACATGGATATGATGTATATGCCGGACGCGCTAGACGGGATCGTCAACCTCGCCGAGGCCAATCCCGACAAGCTGATCCACCGCAACGCCTTCAATATCGCTGCCATGAGCTTCGCTCCCGAGCATATCTACGCCGAGATCAAGAAGCATATCCCCGAGTTCACCATGGACTACAACGTCGATCCCGTCCGCCAGAATATCGCCAACTCCTGGCCGAACTCCCTCGACGACAGCGCTGCCCGTGCTGAATGGGGCTGGGATCCCAAGTACAACCTGGCTTCCATGACCAGCGACATGCTGGAGAAGCTGAAGGTGAAGCTCGCTAAGTAGGGAGCACAGAGACGTCGCACTTAAGGAACGGTTCGTTGAGAACCGTTCCTTTCTTTTTCCCGACAGGATTGCCAGATAGTATGCCGAATCAGGAACGGTTGGTAGAACCGTTCCGGCTCGTACCTTTTTGTCGGGGAGCCTCAGCCCCACATAGCGCCCATTAGCGACTCCATTCAAAGAGCGCAGGAAGCGAAGAGAAGCGACAGCCACTGTTTGAGACGAAGGCGAGTTTGGCTGGAGCCTGAGCTGGCTTGTAGGGGTGGGTCTCAGACCCACCCGCGGGCCGGCCTCAGACCGGCCCCTACATTATTATAAAGGGAGCTACGAACGCGGTGGGGCGACGCGATTTCTGTTGACAGGTACAACCAGTTCGTGCTAGACTAGACCACAATATGGAAGTGCGCCTAGGGTTCCGCTGGTAGCAGGTCTGGACCAAGCGGCGCAGCCGCCGAGTGTGCGGTACACCGTGGGGATAAAAGACCCGAGCGGCAAGTTCCTTGAGAAAGGACGGCCGCCGGGTCTTTTTGTTATGCCCAGGCGAGCCGCGAGAGGGGGAGAGGTCGATGACGATCATCGACGTCAAAGGCTTAACGAAGGAGTTCCAGCTCAAAGAGAAAGACCCAGGCCTGGCGGGCAGCCTACGCTCGCTGTATGCGCCGCGCTATCGCAGTGTAGCCGCAGTCAAAGGCGTCAGCTTCAGTGTCGAGCGGGGCGAGACCCTGGCCTTCATCGGCCCCAACGGCGCGGGCAAGTCCACCACCATCAAAATGTTGACCGGTATCCTTTACCCGAGTGGCGGTTCGGCTACGGTCCTCGGCCTGGTCCCCTGGGAGCAGCGCCAGCGCCTGGCCTACGAGATCGGCTCGGTCTTCGGTCAGCGCTCGCAGCTCTGGTACCATCTGCCGCCACAGGACACCTTTACGCTTCTGGCCAAGATCTACGACCTGGACGAAACCGTTTATCAGCGGCGCTTGGGTGAACTGATCGAGCTCTTTGACCTCACCGAGCTGCTCAAGGTTCCGGTGCGCAAGATGTCGCTGGGGCAGAGAATGCGTTGCGAGATCGCCGCCTCGCTTCTGCATGGGCCCAAGGTGATCTTCCTTGACGAGCCGACCATCGGTCTCGATGTGGTGGCGAAGCAGAAGATCCGAGATCTAATCCGCCATCTCAACCGCGAAGAGGGGATCACCGTCTTTCTCACATCCCACGATACCGGCGATATCGAGCAACTCTGCAAACGCGTCATGGTCATCAACCACGGCGAAGTGATCATGGATGGCAGCGTTAACGACCTCAAGTATCACTATCTGCAGAAGAAGATCATCGGTATGCGTCTGGAGACGACCATCAAGGAGTTTGATATGCCCGGGGTCGAGGTGCTCAAGCACAAAGATGTTGGCCTCAAGCTGCGTGTCGATACATCGCTTACTCCCATCGATAGCATCCTGGTTGAGCTGATGCGTCAGACCCGTATCCTCGATATCACCATCAATGACCCACCGCTCGACGAGATCATCACTGCCATCTACCAGCAGCCTGGTCGAGGTGACAATGATGCGGCAAAGCCGCTAAACAGCGGAAGCGGATCGTTGCCTTCGGTAGCCGACCGCGGGGAGGAGGATGGCCATGGTCAGCTTGAGTCTGCCGCCACAGCGGCGAAGCTGGGCTAAGTATTGGGCGGTTGCCCAGGTCAGTTTCCTGAGCAAGATCGCCTATGCCGGTGACCTGCTCGGGCGCAGTGTCTTCTTCGTGATCATCATCTTCGTCTTTGTTCAGCTCTGGCGCACCCTGCTGGGCAGCGGTGGTATGGCGCAGATGGATGGCTTTGGTCCCACAGAGATGGTTTGGTATCTGGTGGCAACGGAGATCATGACCCTCTCTCGGCCACCGTTCCAGACCCAGGTGGATGAAGAGGTCAAGTCAGGCAGTCTGGCCTACGTCCTCAACAAGCCTTACCACTACGTCGGCTTCCACTTTGCCTCCTATTGGGGCGATCTCCTGGCGCGTTTTGTCGTCAATCTCGCGGTTGGCGCCGTGATGGCGACCATGATGGCTGGCCCTGCACCGACCACCCTGTCTGGGTTTCTGGCCTTCCTCGTCGTCTCCGCTGGTGGTATGAGCCTCCAGTTTCTGATCTGCATGGTAATCGCCCTCGGTGCCTTCTGGATCGAGGACACGCAGCCCTTCTTCTGGATCTATACCAAGCTGGTCTTCACCGCTGGCGGACTGTTTGTCCCCTTGGAGATCTATCCCAAGACACTGCGCGCCATCGCCGAGGCCCTGCCCTTTAAGCTGTTTGTCTACGCCCCGGCGCGGCTCTTGGTTCGCTTTGAGCTACCGCTTCTGTGGCGGACACTGACTGGGCAACTGGCCTGGGGTGCTGCCCTTGCCTTGATCGTGAACATTCTCTATCAGAAGGGGGTGAAGCGACTCCATGTCAACGGTGGGTAAATACTGGCGCCTGGGCAAAGAGCTTTTTCGCGCCAACTTGGCCTCGGCCATGGAGTACCGGATCAGCTTCATTAACCAAGTGGTCTTCATGGTTCTCAACGATATCTTTCTGCTCTTCTTCTGGTGGGTGCTCTTCACCCGTTTTGGCGATATCAACGGCTGGCAGCGCGATGATGTCTTTCTGATGTATGGACTAAGCGCTGCCTCCTTTGGCTTCGGCATGACCTTCTTCGGCAACGCCATGCGTCTCGCCAGACTGGTAGCAGACGGGCAACTGGATAGCTACCTGACCTTGCCCAAGGACCCGCTCCTGCATCTGCTCATGTCGCGATCCATGATCTCAGCCATGGGCGACTATCTCTTCGGGCTGGTTGTCTGCTTGGTGGTAGCTCCATCCTGGGGGACCTTGGCGATCTTTCTGACCACCACCGCCTGCGGTGGCCTGATCTTCATCGCCTTCTGCGTGCTGGCTCACTCGCTGGCCTTCTTCATCGGCGACAGCCAAGGGTTGAGTGCCAATCTCGTTGAGCTGTTGCTCAATTTCTCCCTCTATCCCGAGAGCATCTTCTCGGAGGTTGTGCGCGTGCTCACCTATATCGCGGTTCCCGCTGCCTATGTAAGCTACCTGCCAGTGAGCCTGATCCGCGCGTTCAACCCCTGGATCCTGCTCTGGATCCTGGCCGCTACGGTGACCTTCATCCTCGCCGCCTACGTCGCCTTCCGTGCCGGGCTACGGCGCTACGAGTCGGGGAACCTGTTTGGAGCGAGAATGTAGCAGACAGGGGTGAGCCCCGGTCTGCGCCCGCGGAGAGGCTCCAATCTTAGCCTCTCCCCACGGGCCAACCCTCGCCCTCTTCGCACCGACCAGTACGCCAGGCGGATGACGGTTGACTCTCCTCGGTTTGTGTTCTTGTGGACTCTCCAACCCGTGCAAAGGACGTGATCCCCTTGGGACAATTCGCAGCCATTTCCGCCTCGGCGTAGCGCTGCTGCGCGCCAATCTCTCCTCGACGATGGAGTATCGGGTCAGCTTCATCAACCAGATTGTCTTCATGTTTCTCAATGACATCTTTCAGCTCTTTCTCTGGTGGGTGCTCTTCGATCGCTTAGGTGATATCCGTGGCTGGCGGCGCGACGATATTTATCTCCTCTATGGGTTTCACGCCGCCAGCTACGGCTTTGGAGCGACGCTCTTTGGCAACGCGGGGCGATTGGCTCAGCTGGTGGTCGCAGGACAGCTGGACGCCTATCTCACCTTGCCTAAAGATCCGCTTCTGCATCTGCTCATGTCCCGTTCGACTATCTCAGCCATTGGTGACTACCTCTTCGGACTAGCGGTCTGCCTGACCGTACGCCCTGGACTGTCAACTCTGCTATTCTTCCTGGTGGTGACTGCCCTCGGCGGGGTTACCTATACCGCCTTCGCGGTTTTGGCCCACAGCCTCAGCTTCTTCGTCGGGCAGAGTGAGGGGATTAGCGACAACCTAGTGCAGCTCTTACACAATCTCTCGCTCTACCCCGAGAGCATCTTCTCGCCGCTGGTGCGCTTGGTCACCTACACGCTGGTGCCAGCCGCCTTCATGAGCTACATCCCCGTGCATCTGCTGCACAGCCCGAGCCCCGCCCTGATCGTGGGCATGCTGGCCGTGCCGGTCATCTTCACCTGGCTGGCCTATTGGGTCTTTCAGATCGGGCTGAAACGGTATGAATCGGGGAATCTGTTTGGCACGAGAAGCTAGCGCGGGGGGTCAACCTTGCCTCAACGAAAGAGGGGAGATATATGGAACCACTCCGACTGCTGTCACCATCCGTGGAATGGGAGTCCGAATACCTCGCGTTTGCTCGCGAGTGTGAGAGTGATCCAGTGCTCGAGGCCAGTGGCTCCAGCTTCCCGGATCCCAAGAAGCACCCCGACTTTGCCGCCTTTGTTCAGTACCTCTTCGACTGCGAAGACCCGCTTAGGATGGCGCCTGGTCGCGTGCCGCAGAGTACGTTCTGGGCTCTCATTGGCGAGCGGTTGGTTGGGATCTGCAAGCTAAGGCACTATCTGCGCCCCGATCTGGAGCGCCACGGCGGGCATATCGGCTATGTGGTGCGCCAATCCGAACGCAACAAAGGCTATGGGACGCAGATGCTCGCCCTGACCCTGGAAAGGGCCCGCGACCTGGCCCTAGAGCGGGTGCTGCTCACCTGTTACTCTGAGAACACCGGATCAGCAAAGGTGATCACACGCAATGGTGGAGTGCTTACGGAGGAACTGGACCCCGGCACATCGCGCTATTGGATTGAGCTGTGTTAACTAAGGGGTCTGACCCCTTAGTTAACACACGATTGGAGGTTCAGCGTATGACCAAAACCGTCGAAACCTTTTACGATAGCTATGTAGAGCGCGAGTGGGCTCGCGCCGAACGACACCCCATTGAGTTCGCCACCACTCAGATGGCGATGCAGGAGTATATCCCGGCTTGCTCCACCATCTTGGATGTGGGTGGCGGTCCCGGCCGCTACAGCACTCGCCTGGCACAGGCCGGTCATCGCGTGACACTGCTGGATCTCTCAGCCGCCAATGTTGCCTTTGCCCGCGCCAAGGCGACTGAGCTTGGGGCTCCCGTGGTCGACTTCATCCATGGCAATGCCCTCAATCTCTCTCAATTTGCTCATGCATCCTTTGATGTCGTGCTCCTGATGGGTCCGCTCTACCATCTGGTCGCGACCGAAGACCGCCATCGGGCCATACAGGAGGCTCTGCGGGTGCTAAAGCCCGGTGGCATCCTCTTTGCCGCCTTCATCAGCCGCTATGCCTTCTTGGTCAATCTGCTGACCTTCGAGCCCGAGATCATCGGCGACTATGAACACCAACTAGATACGCTGCTTTCGACCGGTGTCTCCATGGTCTCTGACGAAAACCCTGGCTTTACCGATGCCTATTTCGCCCACCCAATGGAGATCGAACCCCTGATGTCAGCATACGGGCTGAAGACCCTGCGCCTGGCGGCCGCCGAAGGGGTGGTCGCTACAGCCGAACCCCGCTTGCTGGAACTGCCCAGCAAGACTGTAGACACGTGGGCAAGCGTCTGCTATCGCCTCGGTACTGATCCCCTCACCTGGGGCACGGCCGAGCATATGCTTTATGTCGGCAAGAAACCATAGCAGCCCGAAGGCATCAGTCATCAGCCATCAGCAAAACCATGGTCGATACTCTCTCCGCACCTTCGTAACCTCCCACGAGGGACGAGGGGCGTGGGACTCTTCACATAAGGAGGCATCTCCCAATGAACCTATTTCCCATTGTCACCGACCGGCTGATCATCCGCGAGTTCACCTTGGCGGATGAGGACGCCGTTCATGAGTACGGATCAGACCCCGAGGTGGTGCGCTTCATGCCTTGGGGACCCAATACCCGCGAGGACACCAGGGGCTACCTGGAGCGCGTAATCGCCGGCCAGCAGAAGGAGCCCCGTGAGGGCTACGATATGGCACTGGTCCTGAGAGATAATAACCAACTCATCGGCGCCTGCGGCATTCATATCACCCGTCCCGACGCACGCGAGGCGATGCTCGGTTATTGTCAGCACAGGAGCTACTGGGGTCAGGGATATATGAGCGAGGCGGCTCGCGCCATGGTTGGGTTCGCCTTTGAACGGCTTAAGCTGCACCGTGTCTACGCCACCTGCGATCCCGACAATATCGGCTCGCGGCGGGTGATGGAGAAGATCGGTATGAGCTATGAGGGACGGATGCGCGATCATATGCTCATCAGAGGCGCATGGCGCGACTCCTTGATGCACTCCATCCTGGAGACTGACAAGGTAACCATAGGTGACGCTCATTGGAGTGGTCAGATGTGAGGCTACGCCCACGATGCCAGGTAGTCAACGACGGAATGAACTTCCCCACGCGTACGAAGCGAGGACCACGGCGTTACGCCATGGTCCTCGCTGTGCTTTCTACTTGTTCACTTCCCGCAGGATGTTAAATGCTGTACTGAGGTCGCGAATATCCTGGTTGAGCACGCCATTGCGTGCAAAAGAGGCAGTGGCAGCGAAGCGAGGGTCAGACAGGGAGACGAGATCCTCGCCTTTGTATGGCTCCAGGCTGTTCTGCTCCACGGCCATGATCTGCTCTTTGGGGTCAAGAATGATGGCTAGACAGCCCCTCTTCCTGACGTAGACAACCTCACCCAGATGGAACATGTCTTTCACCTACCACTCGTCATGTTAGCCTAGCGGCCGACACATGCCCAATATTGTGATTATATAATACACCATGTTGGGGCTGAGTGATATGTCGGATCGACACATTTTCCGGTATTTCGACACACTCATTAGTTTGCTCTTGGGTTAGTCCGTCCACTCTGCTACAATGAGGCGTATGAGACACCTGACGAGATCGCCGTACAACCCGGAGGCTACGATGGAACACGAACGTTTTCCCTACTGGCAGCGCCTAGTCGCCCTCTTCTTTGGTGGCTGGGTGATGCTGTACGTCAACCGTACTATTCTCCCCCCGCTGATGCAGACACTGCGGGAGCTGTGGCATCTCAACCAGACGCAGCTAGGTCTGATCAACTCGTTGTTTTTCTTGATGTATACGGTCCTGCAGATCCCCGCTGGGATATTGGCGGACCGCTACGGGCGCAAGCGCGTCTTGGTGCCTGGCTACTTGATCCACGGGATCGGAGCCGCTTTGGGTGGTTTTGCTGGGGGATTCACCAGCTTCATGGGCGCCCGGGTGTTGACTGGCCTCTTTCAGGGGAGCTACTTCGCCCCCCATTACTCATTGGCGACGGCGGAGATTCCCCCGCACCGCCGAGCGGGAGCTAACGCTGTGATGGGCAGCGGTGCTGGATTCGGTATTATCATTGGTTCTACTTTGGCCAGTCTCCTGGTCTTTCGCTTGGGTTGGTCGTGGCGTTCGGTCTTCATCCTGATGGGCCTCGTGACCATCGCCTTGGCAACACTCATGCAGTTTCTGGTCCGGGATGACCGCAAAAACCACCAGGCGGTTACTCCGACGGACACTGTCGCCGCAGCACCCACTACCCATTCCATCCCGCGCGAGCTGTGGACGGTCTTCGTCATCGGTTTTTGCACGATGTATGGTCTGTTTCTGATCCTCACCTGGCTGCCCTCGTACCTGACCCTCGCCCGCGGCTTTGATCGCGAGACGGCCGGGCTGCTGGCCAATATCATGCCACTAGCCACCATCCCCAGCGCCATCTTCTTTGGCATCCTGGCCGACCGGACTGGCAAACGCAAGCTGCTCTTGAACCTGCTGATCCCGGTCGCGGCACTGGGGCTCTTCCTGGTCATGGCTGCACCGTCTCGGCCGGTGCTCTATCTTGGCCTGGCTCTCTATGGCCTAAGCGGCAAGCTGGTCATCGATCCGATGATGTCCGCTCTGGTCGCCAGTGTCACCCCTGCCGGCGCCTACGGTAAGGTCTTCGGCACCTTCAACTTCTGCGGGACCGTAGCCATGGTCCTCGCCCCCACCTTGACGGGCAGCCTGGTTGACCTCACAGGGAGCTTTAACACGGCCTTCGTTGTCGCCATTGCCTTTCAGATGACCGCTTGGCTGCTCAGCCTGAGGGTGAAAGAGGCGAGTCCACCGACCACAGACCACAGTCCACAGAAGAGTAATTAACGACGTAGGATCCACCGTGAAACAAGTGAAGATCGGGGTCAGACCCCGATCTTCACTTGTTTGCTGCATTAGGGCCAGTGGCTGACCTTGTCCCCGTTTAGAATCGCTTCTTTGCTCAGGCCAAGCTCCTCTTTGTCCAGTGAGAGCGACCAGGCAGCCTTCCCCTCTTGCCGACAGAGGAACTTGTGGCCCCTAAACTCAAACCCGGTGGCCTTCAGTTGATGGCTGATGTTCAGAACCGCATCAACAAATCCGTCTTTGGTCAAGGAGCTATCGTTCCAGTTGATCTCAAGGTCTGCCATGAGCCCCAGCCCTTTGTCATAGGTCAGGTCCTCGGGGAGACTGTCAAAACGGCTGGTGTCAACCCAGATCTCCGTGGTGGCGTTGGGGCGATATGACCGCACAATAGGCTCGACTAGGGCTTCCGCCTCAGCGCCCAGCTTACGGTTCAGGTAGTCGTCAAAGAAGAGCCCCTTATTCCACCGATGATCAACCGTGAACTCTACCGGTATCGAACCCTGGCTGATAACGCGGCCGCTGTACATATCGAACTTCATATTGTAGAAGGTCCCGACATAGGCAAACTTGGTGTTGGGGTAACGCTCATGCAGATACCGCTCAACCACTGCTTGTGTGCGCGCCAAGGCAATGGGATTGCCGTTGAATTCGATGTAGAGGCTGCCAGCCAGGGCGAGAACCACGACAGCCAGGGCGACGATCAGGATTATCTTCCCCGTCAGAGAACGCATGCTGAACACCTCACATTAGGTTTGCACAGCCAGGGAGCACCCCGCGCTAGCCTTTCTACCATATCATGGGTAATACGTTCATGCAAGTGGGGTCTGACCCCGATCTTCAACTGTCTCGTCTTGATCCTGACTGTAGGCCCTGATCGTGACCGGTCACTCTACCGCTGGCCGCGAGCTGGGGGCTACGCGCTCCCGATCTCTTCCTTGGGGGTTGGGCTCTGGCCTTTGGGTTCTTTGCCTGCCTGCAGAGCTCCCACCGCGAGCAGTATCAGCGCCATGCCTAACCACTGCCAACCACCAAGGCGTTCGCCGAGGAGTAGGGCCGAGACGATCAGGCCAGAGAGCGGTTCTGCTGCGGCGACGATGGATGTGCGGCTGGCCCCGATGATGCTGACGCCCACCACGTAGAAGAGGATCGCTAAGACCGAGCAGATGAAGCTGATCCCTAGAGCAATTCCCCACATCAGCAGCGTCAGGCTGCCATTGATCATGTACAGTGGGGGATGGAAGAGGGCTAGGAACAAGCCGCAGAAGGTCATGGAATAGGTGGTCACCATCAGCGGGTCACGCCCAGCCGTGGTCTTTTGGCCGAGGATGGTGAAGGTCGAGTACGAGCAGGATGAGACCAGCACCCAAGCCAGGCCCACCAGGGAGAGCGATCCGCTGAGCAGTGCCCGTGGGTCTGAGACCAGCGTGGTGCCGACCAACGCCAGCAGTAGGGCGATGATCTTGGCTCGCGTGATCTTCTCGCCGAAAATGCCCGCGGCGGCCAAGGTGGTGATGACGGGGTGAATATAGAAGATGATCGCCACCAGGGACGCCGGTAGATAACGTAGGGCGCTGAAGTAGCCCAGCGCCGTCATGGCGTAGCCAACCCCTTGCGCGGCTAGGCTGATCAGCTCACGCCGACCTACCCGATACCGGGCCAGACCCCGAGGTAGAGCCACCATCCAGAGCATCAGTGCGGCCAGCAGGAAGCGAGCAATCTGGAGCGTTAGAGGAGTATAGCCCAGCTGGTAACCGACCTTGCCAAAGTAACCAAGGAACCCGAAACAGGCCGAGGAGAAGATCACGGCTAGATAGCCAAGCTG
>CAYOCI010000049.1:1431-10571 GCA_964402415.1 uncultured Clostridia bacterium | reverse complement strand
TGCTTCAGTGCGTATAGGAATTGCATGCTGACGAGCCGGCGAGTTAGAATAAGGGAAAGCGATGTTTATCCGTCTCCCCTGATTCCCATATTCTGCATTCTTAATTCTTAACTCTTAATTCAGCATGGAGGTGTCGCCTTGAACAAGCTTGTTCTAACCCCTGGCCCCACCGAGATCAGCGAACACGTCCGGGCGGCTATGGCCCGCCCGATCACCAATCCCGACCTCGATCCGGAGTTTTTTGCTTTCTACGACCGACTGTGTGGGAAAATTGGGACTCTCCTACATACCGGGAACCAGGTGCTGGTTCTGAGCGGCGAAGGGATCCTCGGCCTCGAAGCTGCGGTCGCCTCTCTCGTGGAACCCGGTGACGAGGTCCTCGTCTTGGACAATGGCGTCTTCGGGCATGGCTTTGCCGACTTTGTCACCATGTATGGCGGGACCCCGGTCTTCCTCACCAAAGACTACCGTCAATCCTTTGCCGCCGAAGACCTCGAGCAGGCCCTGGCGAAGCACCCGACGGTCAAGATAGCCACGATGGTGCACTGTGATACTCCTTCGGCCATGCTCAACCCACTCGAGGAGATCGTCCCGGTCCTGAAGGAACATGGGATCCTGACCATCGTGGATGCAGTTGCCTCCATGGGGGGCGACCCTGTGCTGGTCGATGAATGGGGGATCGATATCGCCTTGGGCGGTTCGCAGAAGGCCTTCTCCGCGCCGCCTGGGCTGACCATCGCCGCCATCAGCGAGGCGGCGTGGGCCAAGATGGAGCAGCGACGCAGCCCGATCCCAGGCTTCTACGTTAACCTGCTCAACTGGAAGACCACCTGGCTCAAGGATCGAGTCTTCCCCTATACCCAGCCGATCTCCGACCTCTATGCCCTCGATGCCGCCATTGATGGATTGTTGGCCGAGGGGGATGCCGTCTACGAACGCCACTTCCATGTGGCCGAAGCCACGCGCCAGACGCTGATCCGCGGTGGGTTTGAGCTCTATCCCGAGGACGGCGCCAGCGCCGATACGGTGACCGCTTTTCTCATCCCCGAAGGCCTAGACGACGCCAAGGTTCGTCAGCATCTGTGGGAGCGCCACGGCGTCATGATCGCCGGAAGTTGGGGAAACTTAGCAGGCAAGGTCTGGCGGATCGGCCATATGGGTGAGAACGCCCGTCCCGATAAGGTCTTCCGCTTCTTTCTCGCCTTTGAGCAGACGCTCAACGAGCTGGATTACGATCGCGCCTTTCCCTTGGCAGCGACCTTTGCCGAGATGATCCAGTTGGCGGAGCTCTAGTTCAGCCCAAAGGCCAAAGCCCAAAGCAGAGAGACAAATACTACCCGTCGCAGCAATCAGGAGATGCTACGCTCTTCCGCAATCGTGCAATGGAGCGAGAACATCGGAGAACCCAGAAGCCGAGCTTAGGAGGCCCATCGTTCCCACTTTGGTCTTTGGCCTTTGGGCTTTGGCCTTTGGACTCGACGTAAGGAGGAAGAAAATGACTTCACCATCTCAGATCAAGCAAATGGCCTCATCACTTCAAGACCGCTTGGTGCAGATCCGTCGGACGCTGCATCAACACCCTGAGCTCGGCTTCGAAGAAGAGCAGACCGGCGCCCTAGTCGCTGACACCCTGCGCGGGCTCGGCCTCGAGGTTCAGACCGGCGTAGCCAAGACCGGCGTGGTCGGTCTCTTGCGCGGCGCTAAGCCAGGCAAGACGGTTGCTCTGCGCGCCGATATGGATGCTCTGCCAGTCACCGAGCTGAACCAGCACGAATACCGCTCCAAGACCCCGGGCAAGATGCACGCCTGTGGCCATGATGCTCATGTCACGACCCTGTTGGGGACCGCCATGGTTCTCTCCCAACTGCGCGACCAACTCGCAGGCAACGTCAAATTCATCTTCCAGCCCGCCGAGGAAGGTCCCGGTGGCGCTGAGCAGATGGTCGCAGAGGGCGTGCTCGAGAATCCGAAAGTTGACGCCATCGTTGGTGCACACGTCTGGCCTGGTATCCCCGCTGGCAGAGTAGGCGTCGCCCCTGGTCCGATGATGGCCGCTCCCGATACGATGAACTTGAAGATCATCGGCCGCGGTGGCCACGGTGCCGAACCGCACCTGACCATCGATGCGGTGGCGATCAGTGCCCAGGTGATCACAGCCCTACAGAATATCGTTAGCCGTATGCGCAACCCCATGGATCCCGTGGTGGTCACCATTGGCTCCATTCACGGCGGCACCCGCTTCAATGTCATCGCCCAAGAGGTCGAGATGGCTGGTACCGTCCGCACCTTCAATCCTGAGACGCGCAAGAAGATGCCGGGGCTGATCGAGAAGGTCGTTGCCGGCGTCTGCTCATCCTTTGACGCCAAATACGAGTTCCAGTGGATCCCTAGCTATCCGGCCACGGTCAATGAGCCTGCGGTCACCGAGGTGGTACGTCAGGCCGCTGTCAGCATCTTAGGCGACGACAGTGTCCTCACCGAGCTGGAACCGTCCATGGGTGGCGAGGACTTCAGCTACTTCCTGGCCAGAGTTCCCGGCTGCTTCTTCCGTCTTGGTGTCGGCAACGACCGCAAGGCCACCTTCCCGCTCCACCATCCCCAGTTTGACGTAGATGAGTCCGCCCTATCATCGGGGGTGGCAGTCTTCGCCCAGAGCACTCTAGATCTGTTGGCTAGATAGTCTATTGTGAGTATAATAATACAGGAACGGCATGAGACTCTTGTTGAGTTTCATGCCGTTTTTTCCCCCATTTGGAAGCAAACCAACGCTACATGCTCCGTCACACTGGATTATACAATTTTGCATACTAGTAATCCGAGTGTTGCGAACGACCTACCAAATCTAACATATGCATATATAACGGCAATGGAGCAGGAAAAGAGACAGACTTGATGAATATCCACATCAGCGACCACATTTGGCACTGAACGCCCATGGGAGGTCGTTGGGCAGTAAGCTAAGGAGGAGGGGTTCATGACGAGAGAAGAACTGAAAGCACGCGTATGCCACGCCATTGACAAACGTGCCCAGGAGATCATCGCAGTTGGAGACTTCATCTTCAACAACCCGGAACTCGGCTATAAGGAGAACAAGGCTGCGCAGTTGGTAGAGGAGAAGTTCCGTGCCCTCGGACTCAGCTACCAGGCTGGACTCGGAATCACTGGGCTGAAAGCCCGCTTGCCTGGCCGCGATCACAAGCTAACCGTAGCTGTCATGGGTGAACTGGACGCCGTAGTCTGCCATGACCATCCCAATGCCGATCCTCTGACCGGCGCAGCACACTCCTGTGGCCACAACGCTCAGACCGCCATGATGGTCGGGGTGGCCATGGGCCTGGTGGACTCCGGTGTCATGGCGGAACTGGATGGCGATGTCGCTCTGATGGCTGTTCCCGCCGAAGAGTTTGTCGAGCTAGATTATCGTCAACGCCTACGCCGTGAAGGCAAGATCAAGTTCTTAGGTGGAAAGCAGGAACTGCTCTACCGCGGTGAGTTTGATGATGTCGACATGGCCATGATGTGCCACTCTGACTCCAATACTCCCGGTCCCAAGATCCGCGTGGGCGGTCCCAAGGCTAGCTCCAATGGCTTTGTCGGTAAGACCGTCCAATATGTTGGCAAAGAGGCCCACGCTGGTGGGGCTCCGCACGATGGGGTCAATGCCCTGAACGCCGCCATGCTCGGCTTGATGGCTATTCATGCCAACCGTGAGACCTTCAAGGATGATGACTCCATCCGTGTCCACCCGATCATCACCAAGGGTGGCGACCTGGTCAATATCATCCCTGCCGATGTCCGTATGGAGACCTATGTGCGTGGGCGCAGCATTGAGGCGATCATTGCCGCCAACGCCAAGGTCAACCGCGCGCTGCAAGCTGGTGCCATGGCGGTCGGCGCTGAGGTCAAGATTGATGAGATCCCTGGCTACCTGCCTCTGATCAACGATCCGATCATGTGCTCCCTCTTCCGTGCCAATGCCGAACAGGTTCTTGGTCCCGAAGATGTGGAAGATGCCGCCTTCATGGCGGGGTCCACCGATATGGGTGATCTCACCCATGTCATCCCCGGTATCCATCCCAATAGCGGTGGTACCAAAGGTTCGGCCCACGCCCGCGACTGGCAGGTGGTGGATCCCGTCGCCGCCTATGTGGCTCCCGCCAAAGCCATGGCCATGACGGTGGTCGACCTGCTCTGCGATGGCGCCCAGGATGGTCTGCGGGTAAAGAGCGAGTTCCAGCCTAAGATGACCAAGGAAGAATACCTGGCTATGTGGGAGAGGTTGACCGAGGACAAGTAGCGAAGTGCCCCTAAACGTCGACGAACGATAAGAGGAGGTTGTGACGTGCGCGTTACAAAAAGCGAGTGGAAAGTCCATGCGTTGGCGCTGGTGATGGTCCTTATCGCCGAGCGCATTGGGTCTAAGTCTTTCATGATTGGGCCTGGCAAGGCTGTCCTGCTGCCGATGCTCTACGCCTTGGTCATTGGTATGTTCCTGCCGAAGCTAAAGCTAGTCAACAAAGAAGACATGGAGACCGCCTCGCCATTTATCGGTCTATCCGTCATGTTCCTGAGTGCAAAGATGGGTCTCTCCATCGGACCCAACCTCGCCAAACTCGTGGCTGCAGGCCCCGCTCTGGTTCTCCAGGAATTCGGTATGCTCGGCACCATCTTCTTTGCCATGCCGGTCGCAGTTTTGCTTCTGCGCATGGGTCGTGAATGTATCGGCGCCAGCTTCTCCAACTCTCGCGAAGGTTCTCTGGCACTGGTCTCCGATATCTATGGTCTGGATAGCAAAGAGGGTCAAGGCGTCATGGGCGCGTACATCACTGGTACGCTTCTCGGCGCCATCTACAGCGGGTTGCTCTCCGGGTTCCTCGTCTCACTGAATATCTTCCACCCCTTCTCCCTTGCGATGGCCACGGGCACTGGCAGCGCTTCCATGATGGCGGCCGCCATGGGGCCGATCGTCAGTGCCTTCCCTGATATGCGCACACAGATTGAGGCCTACGCGGCCGCCAGTCAGCTGTTGACCAGTGTTGACGGTGTCTGGTCCAATCTATTCATCGCCATTCCACTCACAGAGTGGCTCTATCGGATACTCTGGCGTACGCTCGGCCGCGATGTTCGCGGTGAAAGACAGCCGAAGGGGGTTCAAGCCTAATGAAATTCACGACTGCATTACGCGTCTTTGTGATCTCAGGACTGCTGATGATCGCTGGCAACTTTGTCGGCTTTAAGGTCCCCCCAATGCAGGCTCTTCCAGGTATGCTGATCCTGATGGCCATCGTTGTGGTCGGCTATCTGGTTACTGAGTACATGCCGCTCAAGCTGCCCAGCATCGCCTGGATCTCCATCGTCGCTATCATCGTCTCGCTGCCTGTATTTCCTGGCTATGCGTACATCCAGCAGGTGACCAGCAAGGTTCAGTTCCTGGCCATCTGCACCCCTATCCTCGCCTACGCCGGTATCTCCGTTGGCAAGGATATGGATAACTTCAAGAAGATGGGCTTCAAGATCATCGTCATCACCCTCTTGGCGCTTACTGGCACATTCGTTGGTTCCGCCATCATCGCTGATGTGTTGCTGAGAGCGACTGGAGCGATCTAGCCAAATAGATACGATTGCCTTAATAACAAGAGCGGCTCACTGAGCCGCTCTTGTTCTGTACGCAAGCAGGATTCTGATTCTCTGGGGATGAAGTAAGGACACAGGACTTTGGAGAGCAACAACTGCGAAGGAGGGGGACTATGAACACCAAGGGGATCCTTGATCTGGCACTGCAACTGGCGGAACTCGAGACCGTCCCGGCCGACAGCGACATCTACGTCGAAGGTGAGAACCTGAAGAAGGTCATGATCGGCGTCGATATCGACACTGGAGAGCTCTTACTGGCCAAGCAACTGGGGTTTGACGCGGTCATCGCCCACCACCCGGCCGCCGATGGGCCGGCGCTTAACCTCTACAAGGTGATGGCACGCCAGATCGATCGGATGGTCAAGGTCGGCATTCCGATCAACAAGGCGCAGAAGGCGCTCAGCGAGCGGATGGCCGCTATCGGTCGCGGTGCACACACCCGCAACTATGACAAGGTCAGCTCGGCAGCCCGCATGCTCGGGATGCCATTCATGAACGTGCATATGCCCTGCGATATCCTGGCCGAGAACAAGGTGCAGGAGCACCTCGACGGCCGTCTCAATGAGAAGTCCACCCTCCAGGATGTCATCGACGCCATGATGGAGATCCCCGAGTATCGCAACGCTAAGTCGCAGCCTGTGATCCGCTGCGGCTCCCCCAGCGACTACGCCGGCAAGGTCTACTGCATTATGGCTGGCGGCACCAATGGCGGCGACAAGGTGGCCAAGGCCTACTATGAGGCCGGGATCGGCACCCTGATTGCCATGCATATGCCCGATGACGTGCTCAAGGCCATCCGTGAGCAGAATATCGGCAATGTGATCGTGGCCGGTCATATGGCCAGCGACAGTATCGGTCTGAACCAGTTCATCGCCGGCCTTGAGGCTAACGGCCTGGAAGTGGTGCGTATGAGCGGGATCTGTGAACCGAAGTAGAGTAGTGAAGTGAAGGCAGTGGCGTAGGCTACTGCCTTCACTTCGTCTACTCAGCCCGAAGGCATCAGGCAGCAGCCATCAGTATAACTTGGGCGTAGCACAGTAGTCCTTTCGAAGCGCTGCAGATATCGCGGTGAGTTGCCAGGGGTCTGGTACTCAGTTCAGTTGTTTGCTGGTCGAGTAGAGGACATGGTCATCACCGCAGCAGCACAGCCTCGAGCAGGGTGACTTGTTGACTGAACAAGTGAACTGAGCTACCTGATCCCGACCGAAGTTCGGTCTTCGCTATGCTGCGCCCGCAGTTCCCCATCTGCTTCGGGCTGATGCCTGATGCCTTCGGGCTGCGGGTTGTAATCCTCATTAGAGGATTACAACCCGCTTGGCGCGAAATAGACAACCACTGATTGCCTTACCAGGCTATTGAAGGGAGCGTGCCCAAGCCTTGACCCTATCGCCCGTGGACTGCAGACAGAGCCTCGACGATTGCCTCGAGTGTTCGCATCTCTCTTCGTGCCCGCATATCGATGAACTCCTGCGTAAGCGCCAGCTTATCGCTTCAGAGTACAAGCCATCCGACGATCAGCAGGCACCGCACCCGCGCAATAGCCTCAACGAGCTCTCGGGCGGCGAGTGGCTGTACTTTACGAAGACCCATCTCGCCACTGCCTACCCCAGCGAGATCGGACACAAACTGCGCAAGGCCCATGGGGCCAATAAGCCACCGCAGCTGATGCGCCAGTTGATCAGCTTCTTCACCAAAGCCAATGACCGCGTCCTTGATCCCTTTGCCGGTGTCGGTGGGACGCTCCTCGGCGCCTCACTCTGCGCTGGTCCACGCGAGGCGGTCGGGATCGAGATCAACCCCAAGTGGGTCGAGATCTATCATCAAGTGCTAAGGCAGGAGAGTGGGCTACAACCCCAGACCATGCTGCTAGGTGACTCGCGTAAGGTGCTCGCTGAGATGGAGCCGGATTCGTTTCACTTCATCGCCACCGACCCACCGTACAACACTCACCTGGAACGAACCATGTGCGATGGTCGCTATCCTGAGCACAGCAATCGCCGCACTGACTACGATATGCGCTCCGAGGAAGACGGCGATATCGCCAACCTGCCTGACTATGACCACTACCTCGTAGGCATGGGTGAGGTTATGGCAGGGTGCTATCGTGTGCTGATCCCCGGCCGCTATATGGCACTAATCTGCCGCAATGCTTACCAGAACGGCGAGTACATCTTCACCCATGTTGACCTCGCCCGGACAGCCAAGGAGCAGGGCTTCATCCCCAAAGGCGAGATCGTCTGGTATCAAGCCGGGACACGGCTGCGTCCTTATGGCTATCCGCATAGCTACGTCCCCAATATCGCTCATCAGTTCATCCTGATTTTACAGAAGCCGCGGTCGGCGAAGCGCCAACCCGTGAGGTGATTAAGCGTGCCCAGAACCCTAATCATTGCTGAAAAGCCAGCCATGGCCCAGGATATCGCCAAAGCGCTCGGGAGCTTCCAGAAGCGCAATGGCTACCTTGAGAACGATCAGTATCTCGTCACCTGGGCGATCGGCCACATAGTCGAACTCCTTGACCCTGACGAATATCGCCCCGAGTGGAAGCGCTGGTCCGAAACTACGCTGCCGATCGTGCCAACCGAGTTTGGGCTCAAGCCCTCAGCCAGGACCAAGAGCCAGTTTGAGATCGTGAAGAAGCTCTGCCGCCAGAGCGATGTCTCCGCCCTGATCAATGCCTGCGATGCCGGGCGCGAGGGTGAGTTGATCTTTCGTTATATCGTCAGCGCCGCCGGTTGCCGAAAGCCTTTTCGTCGGCTGTGGATCTCATCGCTGACCTCCAGCGCCATCAGGCACGGGTTCGACGCGTTGCGACCCCAGGATGAGATGGAGACGCTGTATCAGGCGGCTCAGTGCCGCGCCCAGAGTGACTGGCTGGTGGGGATCAACGCCACCCGCGCAGTCACGGTGCACCAAGCCGGGCGCCGCCGCGTGGTCTACTCGCTTGGGCGGGTTCAGACCCCAACCTTAGCCCTCTTGGTCCATAGGGAAGATGAGATTCGCGAGTTCGACCCCAAGCCATTCTGGGAGATCGAGGCGCAGTTCTCGACTGAGGCCGGGGAGTATAATGGTAAATGGGTTCGAGGCGAGGAGACGCGCTTCTGGAAGCAGCAAGACGCCGAACAGGTCGCCGCCCGTGTGGCAGGGAAGCTCGGCCGCGTGCAGTCCTACCGCTATCAGGTTAGAGAAGAGACGCCGCCGCTGCTCTTTGATCTCACCAGCCTGCAGCGCGAGGCCAACCGTCGTTACAGCTTCAGCGCTGCCAAAACGCTGAAACTCGCTCAGGCTCTGTACGAAAACCATAAGATGATTACCTATCCCCGTACCGACTCCCGCTTTCTGACCCCCGACCTGATCCCGTCCCTCCCGGCGCGGGTCGGAGCCGTGGGCAAGAGTGGACCCTTTGCCGAAGCGGTCGGGGAGCTGCTGTCTTGGCCAAAGCTGCCGATCTCCGGTCGGGTGGTCAACAAGGCCAAGGTTCGCGACCACCACGCCATCATCCCCAC
>CAYOCI010000049.1:0-1331 GCA_964402415.1 uncultured Clostridia bacterium | reverse complement strand
GGAACGCTGCTCAGCGCCATGGAGCGGGCGGGCAAGCTGTTGCAGGATGAGGAACTGCAAGAGGCGATGAAGGACTCGGGTCTAGGAACACCTGCGACTCGCGCGTCGATCATCGAACGATTGAAGGATATGGATTATATCGTAGGTGTAGGCAAAGAGCTTCAGCCCACTGCCAAGGGTAGCTCGCTGATTCATTATCTGCCTGTTCCGGCCCTGAAATCACCGGAGATGACGGGGCAATGGGAACATAAGCTGCACAAGGTGGAAGAAGGAGAGCTGACCGCCACACGCTTCATGGCGGAGATGACCTGCTTCGTTAGTGACATGGTCAGTCGCTGCCTTCAGGGTGAGAAGATGATCACCGAGGTAGCGCCAGCTACTGTCGATCAAGCCGAACAGGTGGAGGATGGCAGCACTTGCAGTAAGCAGGTACCGTCCTTGGACTGGGGGCGCTGTCCGCTCTGTGGCGGCGTGATCAGCGAGAATAGTCGCGGCTATGGCTGCAGCAACTGGCGTTCCAACCCGCCTTGCCGTTTTGTTATCTGGAAAACGATTGCCAAGAAGAAACTGACACCCAACCAGGTGCGCATGCTTTTGACCAAAGGAAAAACCTCTCTGATCAAAGGCTTTACCTCCAATAAGGGGTCGAAGTTCTCGGCCTTCCTTAAGATCCAAGAGGGAAAAGTAGTCTTTGAGTTCGATGGAGCAAGCTCTGCCGGAGTCAAATCTGCTGCGACGGGATCAGATAAACCGACCTCGGTGACCGCAAAGTCCTTGAGCGATAAAAGAGTCCGGTCAAGATCAGCTAAGACAGGTTCAACTGGTCCAAACAGTTCCAATGAACAGTCCTAATGAGGCTCAGACCGCCGCTCACCGGCTTGTGGGTGGCGGTCTGCCTCTGTGTACCGTCATTATATAGCGGGACAAACTAAGGACGAGCGCACCGGTTACGTCACTTTTTTCGACACGTTCACCTTGACAATAGCTCTGAGCCTGTGATACCATAATGCCTGTCGTCAACACGAGGTCGCCAATACGCGACTGCAACTTTCAACGCAAGACAACAACAAAGCAAGATTTACCGCTTGCGTGAAGGCGATGAATGTGTTAACATAAGTGAGTTGAGTTGATGCGGCAGAGCCGCAAAGACAGATGAGGCAGTCGTTACTCCATAGCCGACTGCGAGTTGATCCTTGAGAACTGAACAGCGTATGAAGAAGCCAAAGTTCAATTCCGCATCAAGCGTAAGCGAGATGCATATGGCGAAAGCCAAAAACGAGTCTTGATCGCATCTGCGATAAAAGATAATTTTATCGGAGAGTTTGATCCTG
>CAYOCI010000048.1:0-30800 GCA_964402415.1 uncultured Clostridia bacterium | reverse complement strand
CACCAGCGTTCAGAACGTAGTCAGGAGCATACAGGATGCCCTTCTCCTTGAGGATCTCACCATGGCGGTCTTCCTTAAGCTGGTTGTTGGCTGCACCAGCCACGACGGCGCACTTTAGTTGCGGGATTGTCTCATCGTTGATCACAGCCCCCAGAGCATTGGGTGAGTAAATGTCGCACTTAACGCCATAGATCTCGTTCGGTTTCACCACCTCGGCTCCGAAAGCACTGACGGCACGCTTGATCTGGTCCTCATAAATATCGGTAACGATCAGCTTGGCACCGGCCTTATGAAGGTGCTGGCAGAGATAATAGCCGACGTGACCAAGACCCTGGACGGCAACAGTCTTGCCTTCAAGACTATCTGAGCCCCAGACCTCTTTGGCACTGGCCTGAACGCCGCGGAATACACCACGGGCGGTAAAGGGAGAGGGATCGCCGCTGCCACCTGATGCGAGATCAACACCGGCAACGTGTTTGGTCTCAGCGCGAACCTGCATGATATCCTCAGTCGATGTACCGACATCCTCAGCGGTGATGTAGCGACCATTCAGACTCTCAACGAAGCGGCCAAAGGCGCGGAACAGTGCTTCGCTCTTATCCTTACGCGGATCACCGATAATAACCGACTTACCACCACCTAGATGTAGACCTGCCACAGAGTTCTTATAGCTCATACCGCGCGAGAGGCGCAGGGCGTCAAGAATAGCGGCCTCTTCAGAGGCATAGGTCCACATACGCAGACCGCCCAGAGCAGGTCCGAGATTAGTGTTATGAATGGCGATGATTGCCTTTAGGCCGCTGGCTTTGTCATGGCAGAGAACGACCTGCTCGTGACCATGTTTCTCCATGTACTCGAAGATTTCCATTTACAGCTCTCCTCCTCAAATATGTCTAGTATCTCCACCCGAAGCTCAGTGTTTGTCCCATGATCGCCGCACGGTAATCACAGGATAGAGATCATTGAGTTGCGCTTCGGGACAAAGACGACAAACTGGCGCAGGCGTCGAATAGCATCCCTGTCTTCAGACCGCCAGGTGCGATGCCAAGGCGATGGAGTTCCGTTTCGCCTCCGGACTATCGGCGCGAGAGGTCAGCACGATAGGGGCACGGGCACCAACTATAATCCCAGCCACCTTGGTCTGCCCAAAGAAGACCATTGACTTGTATAGCACGTTTCCAACCTCGATGAACGGAACCAAGAGGATATCTGCATGTCCTGCGACGGGATGGGTGATACCCTTGTGGGCGGCGGCCTCAGGGTTCACCGCACCATCGAGAGCCATCGGCCCACAAATCAGCGCGTTGCCAAACTCCCCTGCCTCACCAAGCTTGCGCAACTCTTCCGCATCCACGGTCGCTGGCATCTTTGGGTTGACCTGCTCAAAGGCGGTCAGCGGTGCCACTTTGGGTTGCTCGATGCCTAAGCCTCTGGCAACACTGATGGCGTTCTTCACCATGTCGACCTTCTGTGCCAACGTGGGGGCGATGATCATGCCGCCATCGGTCATCATCAGCAAGCGCCCATAATTCATCGGTTCCATGACTGCGACATGGCTAAGCAACCGACCGGTTCGGAGCCCGATCTCTGCGTCCAACACCTGGCGAAGCAGATCACCAGTGCTGACGATCCCCTTCATCAGCATCTGAGCTTGCTTGGATGAAACCAACTCAACCGCGCGACGGGCGGCTGCAACGTTATCTGGTTCGTGAACGATCTCGGTGCCGGTTAGGTCCAGGCTGTGTTCCCTTGATAACCGCTGCATCTTGTCGGCATCACCGACGAGCACTGCATCCACCAGTCCGAGCTCGACCGCTTGATGAACTGCTTCCAGGACCTCAAGGTCATGAGCCGCCGCCACCGCCATCCGTTTCTTGGGACGCGACTTGGTCAGCTCAACCAACTCAACGAAACTACGGATCATTGCTCTCCTCCTTGCCAGTCAACCGTCTCAGCCTACCGCCCGGTAGTGATCGTAGAGAGCTGGTCGACTCCTAGACGTATTCCTTTACGCTTTCCTCCCCATTGAGCACGCGCCAAGTCCCTTCGACCAGCGCCTGCAGTTCGTCCTCGCCTGGGTACGTCAACACCGGTGCGATCCAACTCACATACTCGCTGACCAGACTCACAAGTTCGGAGCTGTGAGCCATGCCACCAGTCAGGACAATCCGATCTACCTTACCTCTTAGTGTCGAGGCCATGGCCCCGATCTCTTTGCCAATCTGATATCCCATGGCTGTGAATACCTGTTTGGCGAGCAAGTCGCCAGCGGCGATACGGTCAGCCACCTGACGTAGATCAGTCGTGCCCAGATGAGCCATGAGCCCCCCTTGGCCATTTACCCGCTTGATCAGTTCGCGCTCAGTATATCGGCCACTGTAGCAAAGCTTGATCAAACCTACCACTGGCAGGGTGCCTGTCCTTTCTGGAGAAAGAGGTCCGTTTTCATTGGCATTATTGACGTCAATCAGCCGACCCTGGCGCATGGGGGCGATGGAGATCCCTCCGCCAAGATGAACCATGATCAGGTTGATCTCGGTAAGCGAACACCCTAGGTCCATGGCCACGCGGTGAGCCACCGCCCGGATGTTGAGCGCATGGATCATGCTCCGTCGGGGCAGCTCTGGAAGGCCGGTAACACGCGCTACATCCTCAAGCTCATCCACTGACACTGGATCGACGATATAAGCCGGAATACCTAGAGGGCGTGCGATCGAGTGGGCCAGGATGCCGCCAAGATTAGAAGCGTGTTCACCCTGCCTAGCCGCCGTTAGGTCATCAATCATTGCTTGATTGACTTCGTAGGTTCCACTGTTTAGCGGCTTGAGAAGCCCGCCCCTTCCCACCACCGCCACCAAAGACGCCGGATCGATGCCGTGGTCATCCATGAAGCCCTCAATCAGGGTCCTTCGAAAGCCTAGTTGGTCGGTGATGTGCGCAAAGTGTTTTAGGTCATCGACCTGGTGCCGCAGAGACTCCACGACGACCCGCGTACTGCCACGATAGAAAGCGACTTTGGTTGATGTGGACCCGGGGTTGATGGCTATGATACCGTCTCTTGTGGTCATGGTCCCCTCCAGATCATGATGGGTATCGTTAGTCCTCGAAACCTGCACTCACTAACAGCCATGCTCATATATGCAAGGATATATGCAAGGATAGTGCCAACATGGAACGAGTCCCGGAGTCCCTCCCTTCTTTGTAACCCGAGACGTAAGAGAACTGTAGTTTTCTGATCTCACGTGGTGGCACTCGATCGAATGACTTGCTTTGTGGTCCTCAGCCACTGCATCATTTCGCACAGAAACATGCAAAGACTTGCAGGCGTCTGCAAGTCTTTGCATGCACTTTGTGACATGCTCGGTCAATAATCAGTTCAGCTGGAACCGATCCATCTTGTAATAGAGGTTGCGAATGGATATCCCCAAGAGTCGCGCTGCTTCGGTTTTGTTTCCATTGACCAGTTTGAGAGCCGCCACAATGGCGCTTCGCTCGGCAGACGCAACGACCGCTTCCAGAGGGCGAACCTCTGAACCAGGTCTCTCCATCGTCGCCTCAACCGGGCGTAGCAGCTCAAACGTGGGAAGATGCGTCAACTCGATGACGCGCTCGGTGACCCGCATGTTGATGATCGCGCGCCCGATGAAGTTCTCCAGCTCTCGAACGTTGCCTGGCCAGCTGTGAGTCATCAGGCGGCTCAAAGTCTCAGCGCTGGCTTTGTCGACTGAACGGCCGTACTCCTGGTTGAACCGATGGATGAGGTGGTCCACCAGCGCGGGGAGGTCATCGATGCGTTCCCGCAGCGCCGGAATTAGGATGGGTACGACATTAAGGCGATAGTAAAGATCTTCACGAAAACTGCCTTTGCGAACCGCGGCCTCAAGGTTCTGATTGGTGGCAGCGATGATACGCACGTCGACACTGACCGGTTTTGTATGCCCAACGCGAACAATCTCTCTCTCCTGCAGAACGCGAAGTAGCTTTGCTTGCAGGTTGAGACTGACCTCGCCGATCTCGTCAAGGAAGATCGTACCGCTGTTGGCCTCTTCAAACAAACCCTTCTTGCCGCCACGCCTCGCACCAGTGAATGCACCATCCTCATAGCCGAAGAGTTCACTCTCGAGCAGCGAATCAGCAATGGCGGCGCAGTTGACTCGAACAAACTGATGGAACCGCCTCTCGCTGGCGTTGTGAATGGAGTGAGCAAAGATCTCTTTCCCGGTCCCACTCGCACCTCGCAACAGAACGGTAGCGGATGTAGGGGCAGCCCGTTGGGCTTCCTCAACGGCTGCAGAGAGCGAACCGGATCTTCCGATGATATCGTCAAAGGTATATTTGGCCTCGAGCTTACGGATCAGCTTCTTCGCTTTGTCCAGTTCATCAGATAGGCGCTTGAGCTCGGAGATATCATGAACTACGCCAACGCTACCCTGAAGCTGGCCATCAACCATGATAGGAGCCGCGTTTACAACCACTTCCCGCCGACTGGGCCCTACCTTCATAGTAACCGCCTTCACAGCAGTACCTGTCGATAGAACCCGCATATGCATGCTCTCACCTTCGGCGATATCGACCGTGGCTGGCTTGCCGAGGACATCCTTCTCTGTGAGGCCGGTTAGCCTGGTATAAGCAGGGTTAATACGTAGACCCCGACCATAACGATCCACAACGCTGATGGCGTCCTGCGTCGAGTTGATGATCGCCTCGAGCATCGACTGCATCTCTTTGAGATTGGTTACCTCCATCGCCAGCTGCTTAAGCTCCGAGATGTCTCGAAAAACCGCCACCGCGCCAATCACTCGCCCATCATCACTGCGAATCGGTACACGATTGGTAATGATAGTCGCCTCGCCCAAGTGCTGCTGCTGGTTCAGCTCGGCCTCACCGACCGCCAGCACCATATGCAGGCGTGTGTTGGGAATGACCATGGCAGCTGATTGTCCAATAACGTCATCAGGACTTAGTCCTGTGATGCGCGCCGCAGCGGGGTTAAAGATGCGCACGAATCCGTCTTCATCAACAGCGATGATGCCGTCGTGGATAGAGTTGACAACCGTTCGCCAATAGCGATTGGGAAGCTGTTTCATCTGATGGTACCCCCGTAGGAAGGCTTTGATCTTCTGGCACTAAGCCAAATATCAGTTTCGCGTTTCAAACTGCAATTTCCTGCAAAAAGAAAACCCGCCATGGCGACTCCATGGCGGGTAGTGTTGGTCTGCTACGGCACTGTGTGATGTTCAGCTTACCTTCGCTTCCATACGCAGCTTATCGCTGACCATAGCGATGAATTCACTGTTGGTCGGTTTGCCTTTCTTCCTATTGACGGTGAAACCAAACATGGCATTGATTCGCTCAACATTGCCACGGCTCCAAGCGACTTCGATAGCATGACGGATGGCGCGTTCGACACGGCTGGCGGTTGTGTTGTACTTCTCCGCGACAACGGGGTACAGGATTTTGGTAACACTGCCAAGGATGTCGGACTGATGAATAACCATGGTAATGGCATCACGCAAGTAGACGTAGCCGCGAATATGGGCTGGGATGCCAATATCGTGAAGTACGTTGGAGATCAGCATCTCGAGATCTGTGTTCTTTTTCGGGGTAGGCACACTTACCACTTCGTTGGCGGCTAACTGCCGGATACGAGCGGCCAATACATCATAGTTAAACGGCTTGAGTATGTAATAGTTTGCACCAAGCTCCATGACACGCTGGGTCATGTGTTCCTGACCAAAGGCTGTTAACATAATGACTTTCGGCCGTTTGGGCAATCCTAACGAGTCTAATTTCTCCAAGACACCGATCCCATCAAGATAGGGCATGATAATATCAAGCACCACACAATCGGGTTGATGCTGTGCTATCAGTTCAAGGGCATCGTTGCCGTTGTGAGCAAGACCAACTACCTCAATGTCGGGCTGGTTTGCCGCCATATACTCTTGGACTTGCTGACAGAACTCCTTTTTGTCATCAACTAAGATGATCTTCACACTCACAATAGGCCCTCCTCTGACATTGGACTTTTTGGTATTCGAGTTTTGACCACTGGGGCTCTTGCCGACGCCATGCAGGTGTCAGGTCGTCGAGTCTGGTAGTTCTCTACTGTTAATTCCTTATTATCTGCTAATTTCATTCGACAAACCGATACCATATTCCTCCTACTGGTTGAAAAAGTAGCCACAATTCCCTGGAATTTTCGCCAGAATGAGGAACAGACCCTGAACTTGACTCCCATGACAGCAGAAAAGCAGCAGAGGGTCATACCTCTGCTGCCATATGGTCGCCTGTACACGTTGTTTCTGCACAATGCCGCTCTCACGAATCATCCATTCGGCAAAGATCCCGTATCCGCGTGTCGGATCGTTGACAAAGACATGAGTCACTGCGCCAACTAAGCGGCCATTCTGCAAGATCGGACTACCCGACATGCCCTGAACAATGCCTCCTGTCGCCTCCAGTAGTCGTGGGTCAGTGATCTTGACCACCATGCCCTTTGTGTCGGGGGACGACTGACTGAAGAGTTTCTGGATCTGGACCTGAAACCGCTCTAACTTGTCACCTTCTACGACAGTCAGGATCTCGGCCGGTCCTTCTTTCACCTGTCCCACAAGAGCGATCGGGATCGGATTAGGTTCCAGCGGGTTAGTTAACGGCTCCTTAAGTGACCCAAATATGCCAAATGGATTGTTCCTTTCGATATTCCCAATCGCATCCCCAACATCTTGCCCATGCTTCTCACCCGGTGACGACTTGCGTCCCTTTTCTATGGAGGTCACGGTCGCTCGTACAACCTGTCCCTCGCCCACATCGATCGGCTGATTGGTATCCATATCAGTGATCACGTGGCCTAAGGCTCCATACGTCATAGTATCGGGATCAAAGAATGTTAGAGTACCTACGCCCGCTGCGCTGTCCCTAATAAAGATACCGAGTCGATAGACCCGAGCTTCAGCATCCAACTGAGGCTGTACAGTAACTTCGAGGATCTCTTGTTGACGTCGAAGACGAAGCGTGATTGGTTTACCGCCAATGCAGGCGTGCTCGATCATATCCCCGGCTTGATCAATACCATTGACCACCTGCCCGTTGACAGCTAAGATGACATCGCCAATATTTACACCTGCTTCTCGGGCAGGGTAGTGTTGGCGCCCATCGGTTCCTTTGACCACCGTGTGACCGATTACGATCATACCATCTGAACGCAACGCGACGCCGATTGAGTGACCGCCGACAACCACCTTCACTTTAGGAACGATATCGACAACCATCTGCCGAAATGGGATGAAGCCGAAGAGTTTGAAGTCCAAGATGACTTTGCCAAGTCCAAGCGGCTCCATTGCCAGCGGTGAACTAAGGTTGACCCTTAGCACATCGCTACTCAGGTTTTGACCATTTAGGCGAATGAGATCAGGTTGGTTGCTTTTGACCTCAGCTACAAGCGGAATCCGGTAGTTCAGCTGTTGCAGCTGACCTTCCGAAATGCGGATTTCAGATGGGAAGAGAACAAAACTCCTATATTGAGGCGTCAAACAGAAGAGCACGACGGCGATGGCGAGACATACCCCAAACAGCTGGCGGTTACGTGGCTGCATTTTCTCACTCCTGTTCTTACGCCTGTTTTTGCCTTCACCTCCACCTACGGTCAAAGAAAGCCAACTAGCTTGCTCAATCTCTATTAATGTCCTGATCTCTTCGCTTTTTTAGCTTACCCACGTGAGTCTCTGGTATCCGATTGGTTTACATAATGTTTGCCTGTAATTAGTGGCTCAAGAGACATGGTAATAGCTGAGTGGGCTACAGTAGAGACGAAGGTGTATTTTACTTGCGGATCCAGGTTTTTGAGTAAAAAAAGGAGAACCTCTCGGCTCTCCTAGTTCACGGCTCAAGTTGCGCGTCGTCAACCCGTGCTATTGCTTGGACCTGTTCCTATAGTCGCCCGCCAAGCGCAACAGCTCACCAGCGTGCTGGGCGGCGAGTTCGGACTGAGTACCCCCTGCCAACAGGCGCGCGATCTCACCGACACGTTGGCTCTCGTCAAGGAGCTGAACACTCGTCACCGTCCTGTTGTCGGTGACCTGCTTTTCGATGCGATACTGCTTCTCCCCCATGGCCGCAATCTGCGCTGAATGCGTCACCACCAGCACCTGGCTAGTGTCCGCCAGATCCGCCAGTTTCTCCGCAATCCGCTGAGCGGCATGTCCACTCACACCGGCATCGATCTCATCAAAGATGAGTGTAGGCGTTCCTTGTGTTCGCGCCAAAACCGTCTTCAGCGCCAACATGATCCGTGATAGCTCACCACCTGACGCGACTTTGACTAGAGGTCGCAGCGGTTCACCGGCATTGGCAGATATGAGGAACTCACATCCCTCTGCCCCATTCCGACAGCCACTCCATTCATTATCACTGTGTGCAATCCACCCGACCACAAATCGGCACTTTGGCATGGCCAAGTCATTGAGTTCCTTCATCACTGCCTCTTGCATCACGCCAGCCACGTGCTGGCGTGATACAGTCAGCCGGGAGGCAACGCTCACCATCTGCTCATGTAGTCTTATCTGTTGCTGTCGGAGCTCTGCCAAGCGCTCCTCTCGGCTGCTGAGCTCGCTTAAGCTCCGGGCGATGGTATCCTTATAGCGAAGTATCTCGTCGATACTGTCACCATACTTGCGCTTGAGCGCGTGAACTTGCTCAAGGCGATCTTCCACCCGCGCTAACTGCTCTGGATCGAAGACGACCGACTCCTGATAGCGTCCTAGAGACTGTGCTAGATCCTCCAACTGGTAATAGCAGTCCATAAACTGCTGCTGCAGTGGAGCGGTCTCGGGATCCAGTCGAGTAAGGGTGGCGAGCTCACCCTCCACCCGACGAAGCATATCCAATATCGAGTTCTGGCGGCCCGCTCCAACGTAAAGGGTCTGATAGGCAGATTGGCAAGCGGCGAACAGTCGTTCCGCGTTGGACAGACGCGAACGTAGGGCGAGCAGCTGCTCGTCCTCTCCGAGCTTGAGTTCGGCTTCCGTGATCTCGCTAAGCTGAAACCGCCAGAGATCGGCTAGGCGTATCTGTTCTCTCTCGTTCATCTCCAGACGATCGATCTCTTCCGAAACAGTCGACCACGCGTCATAACTAGCCCGAAAATCATCGAGCGTCTGAAGGTGCTCTGTTCCCCCGAACTGATCCAGAATCGAAAGGTGAAGTCGCGGATCAAATAAAGCCTGGTGTTCATGCTGCCCGTGCAGCTCCACTAAGTGCCTGCTAACCTGACGCAAGGTGGTCAACGCCGCAGGCCGTCCATTGATCCGGGCTGTACTTTTGCCTTGCAGGTAAATCTCGCGGGTGATCACCACTTGATCATCATCAGGCCACGATAGCCCCTGTTCAGCCCAGATGGTATGGGCCGCCTCGCTTTTCTGCAACTCAAACAGCCCCAGCACCTGCCCCTTGTCATAGCCACTGCGGATTAGCTCAGTGCTGGCTCGACCGCCTAGTAGAAGACCGATCGCGTCGAGGACGATTGACTTCCCAGCGCCGGTCTCGCCCGTTAGTGCGGCTAAGCCGCCCTCAAAGCGGACACTCAAATGATCGATAAGTGCGATATTATCGATGATGACTTCCTTGAGCATATCTTGTCTCCAAACGTGCGTAGCCATCAACAATGGCTAGCATAATGAGAGTCTCGATGATCCAGCGTCTCCCGACAAACACGAAAAAAGCCATCAGCCGAAGAGCTAGACATGCTTAGCAGCTAGTCTGCACCCAGCATGGCCCAGCAGCTCCGACTGCTGACTCCCGTCACTTACTCCATCAGGCTGTAAATGCGCTCACAATACGGTACGGCATCATCTGGGGTGCGGAGGATGATCAGAATAGTGTCATCGCCCGCGACAGTCCCCATGACCTCACTCCACCCAATGGCGTCAAGCATCGCGGCCACCGCATGTGCATTGCCCGGCAGCGTCTTGATGACCACGAGATGACCAGCGGAATCCATGGAGACGAAGGAATCAGTCAGCACTCTCTTGACCTTCTCCATGGGTGGCACCATATGCGTCCCATTCCCGGGGAGAGCGTAGCGGTAATGCCCATCTTCCAACGCAACCTTGAGCAATCCCAGCTCTTTAATGTCGCGGGAAACAGTCGCCTGCGTGACAGACAACCCGTGCTCCTTGAGAATCTCGACCAGGTCTTCCTGTGTTTCCACTGGCCGTGTCTTGATGATCTGCCGTATGAGCGCCAAACGCTTCCCTTTCACGTGGGCCACCCCCTCGGACTATCACATTCTTCCCAATCCGGACAAAATCCTTTAGTCAAGTTGCCCATCTTTCATCTTTTTGCGCAGTATTTCGTAAAAAGGCCGTCGATTTAGCCTGACCAAACGAGTGACAAGTGTCGAACGTCGCACGGTGACGATATCACCCGGTGGAAGCCTGAGTACTTCCTGCCCGTCGATGGTCATCGCTGCCCCCTGGCTACTGCCCACGACACGCAGCATGACCTCCTCATGGGGGGCGAGTATGATCGGCCGGGCATGAAGGGCGTGGGCGCAGATCGGCGTGACGACGATATTCTGTGCCTTGGGGCTGATAATCGGCCCTCCAGCGCTTAGGGAGTAGGCGGTGGAACCCGTGGGCGAGGCGATGATCATGCCATCGGCAGCGTACGTGTCAAGGTAAACGCCATCAATGTTGACCTCGATATGTGCCATTCGTGCAATATCGTGCTGGTTGATCACTACATCGTTGAGTGCAACGTACGGCCGCTGCTCTGGATGATACTCGCCCACGGTCGCCGCCAACATCAACCGCTCCTCGATCGTGTAGTGACCCCCTAGAACCATTCCCAAGGCTTCGCGCCACCCGGTGGCTTCTGCCTGCGTGAGGAAGCCTAAGCGCCCAAGATTGACACCAAACAATGGCATGTGCAACGGTGCAAACGAACGAGAGGCGGCCAGCAGGGTGCCATCACCGCCGAGAACGATGGCAAGCTCCACATGTCCCGCCCAGCCATCGCGATCCGAAACCCTGACTCCCTTTGGCAGTAGCGGCTCAATGATCGGCTCACACCAGACCTCTACATCCTGACTCATCAGCCAATTCGCGATCTCGGCGGCGACAGTCTGCCCCTGGGGTTTGTTCAGATTGACACATAGGCCGATCCGCATGAGTTCATTCCTCCCGCGTCCGAAGGGTGAGATGGGCAGCATCCACCACATTCTGAACCGCCATACTGTCCAACTTCTGTTCAGCAGGTGATGCAGGACTGAGTAGAACGAGGTACTCGATATTTCCCTCGGGTCCTGTCACGGGAGAGAAGGTCAGCCCGTGCGCAGAAAGGCCAATCGCCGCAGCGTGTGTGATGACTTTGTCGATCACCTGATGGTGGACACCCTTGTCCCGCACGACACCCCGTTTGCCAACATTCTCCCGGCCGGCCTCAAACTGTGGCTTGATCAGCGCCACAACCCAGCTCTTTATGCTCAGAAACTGCTTAAGCGCCGGCAGGATCAGATCTAGCGAGATGAACGAGACATCGATGGTCGCTATATCGACCGTTTGTCCGATCTGTTGATACTCGATATGCCTGAAGTTGGTTCGTTCGAGGTTAACCACGCGCGCATCCTGGCGCAGAGACCAAGCCAGTTGTCCATATCCCACATCGATGGCATAGACCTGTCGAGCACCATTCTTGAGTGCGCAATCAGTGAACCCGCCTGTCGACGCTCCAATGTCCATGACCACCTTATCCTCTAGATCGAGCTGAAACTCAGCGACCGCCTTCGCAAGCTTCAGGCCACCGCGGCTGACATACGGGCAGGCCCCTTCTTTGATCTCGATCCGCCCATCAAGGGCTATCTGTACGCCTGGTTTGTCGACGCGTTGGCCATCGACGAAGACAAGACCCGCCATCAGTGCGGCGCGTGCTTTTTCCCGAGTAGGAAAGCACCCCCTCTCGACGAGGAGCAGGTCAATACGCTGTCTTTGCGGCAATCTAGATGCCCCCTGTCCGCCTACCTACAGGCGTTCATCGCCCTGTCTGTGGGCTAATCTCACTACGGACGAGTTCGATGGCCTTGACGACTACATTGTCTGCTGTCAAACCCACCCGATTTAGCAAGTGCTCCCGTGAGCCATGCTCGATGAAGCGATCTGGCAGTCCCATCAACACGGCTTGGGGAGAAAGACCATGGGCTGTACAGAGCTCGATGACGGCACTTCCAAAGCCACCGGCGACCACGTTCTCTTCGAGAGTAATCAGTTTACCGGTCCGCCGCACGGCTCCTAGGATAGCTCCTTGGTCGAGGGGCTTCACGAAGCGCGCATTTAGTAGTGTGCAGGAGATACCCCGAGCGTGGAGACGTGCGCAGGCGGTCTCTGCCACTTCAACCATGGTACCGACGGCAGCAATCGTCAGATCAGTGCCTTCGTGAAGCACTTCCGCTCCGCCCATGGGGATCGGTTCGAGTGGGATACTCCGAACACGACCCAGCCCCGCACCACGGGGATAGCGAATGGCCACCGGTGATCTATACTGCAGGGCACTGCGGAGCATCCATGCCAGCTCGATCTCGTCTTTCGGAACCATGACGGTGAGGTTGGGGATATGGCGCAGATAGGCTAGGTCAAATGCTCCGTGGTGGGTCTCGCCGTCTTCTCCAACCAGTCCAGCCCTGTCGACGGCAAAAATCACCGGCAGATTCTGAAGAGCGACATCGTGAACGATCTGATCATACGCACGTTGTAGGAAGGTAGAGTAAACGGCGAAAACAGGTCGTACACCTTGTGTCGCCAGGCCCGCAGCGAACGTTACCGCATGCTCCTCTGCGATCCCCACATCGAAGAGACGGGGCGGGAAGAGCTTCGCAAACTCGCTTAGTCCCGTGCCGTCTGGCATCGCTGCGGTGATGGCTACAATATCGCTGCGTTCGTTCGCCAGCTCAACCATGGTCTTGCCAAAGACTTCGGTGTAGGACGGTGGTGACGCCCGCTTAATTGCTGCTCCACTGGACATATCAAAGGGACCCGTTCCATGGAAACGATCCGGGCTCTTCTCAGCCGGGGCATACCCCTTGCCTTTCTTCGTGATCACGTGCACAAGGACAGGGCCGCGGACCTGTTTAGCCTGATTCAGAACGCGACGAAGCAGTCCGATCTGATGCCCATCCAGGGGGCCCAGGTAGGTGAAGCCCAGCTCTTCAAAGAGCATTCCGGGTACGAGCAGGTATTTCAGTGAATCCTTTACACGCTCGATAGAACGAATCATGCGGTGCCCAATCGTCGGGATACGCCGCAACAGATGCTGAACATCCTCCTTGGTGCGCGAATAGCCCGGCGCGGTGCGTAAGCGGGCTAGATAGCTGGACAGCGCCCCCACGTTGGGAGCAATCGACATCTCGTTGTCATTGAGGATCACGATCAGTGGGGTCTTTGCATGGCCGGCATGGTTGAGCGCCTCAAACGCCATCCCACCGGTCATCGCGCCGTCGCCAATCACCGCTACCACGTGATGGTCTCTGCCCTTCAGATCCCGTGCCTCAGCGATTCCCAGTGCAGCAGAGACCGAGGTTGAGCTATGACCCGTCTCGAAGATATCATGGACGCTCTCGCGCCGTTTGGGGAATCCGCTTAAGCCGCCGAGCTGGCGAAGGGTAGAGAACTGCTGGTAGCGGCCAGTCAAGATCTTATGAACATAGGATTGATGACCCACATCCCAGACGATCTTGTCCTCTGGGCTATCAAAGCAAGCGTGCAAAGCTAAGGTTAGCTCGACCACGCCCAGGTTCGAGGCCAGATGCCCACCTGTGCGTGCGATGGTAGTGATGAGAACACGCCGAATCTCGTTGGCGAGCAGCGAGAGTTCCTTATCCGACATCTGGCGCAGTTGTTGCAGTGACAGAGATGCTAACTGGTCAGTCATGAGTTTGAAGCCACCCTTCGAAACCTGTATACGAGACCGATGATCAAGGGATTGACTAGAAACGATAGGCAATGAAGATCCCTAAGATAGCTCCAGCCAGAACCTCAAAGGGGGTATGGCCAATCAGCTCTTTCAGACGTTCTTGCTTGAACTGGTGCTGGTCCCGGAAATCTTCGATGATGACATTGAGAATCGCAGCTTGCTCTCCGGCAGCTCGTCTCACACCAGCTGCGTCGTACATGACAATCGCCGCAAAGACCACGGCCAGTGCAAACAATGGGGAGTCCCACCCGCTGTCCCTTCCCACGGCCGTGGAGAGAGCGACCACAAAGGCGGTATGTGAACTGGGCATACCGCCTGAGCCCGTGAGACGTTTCATATCAATCTTCTTCGTCGTTAGGATGACGATGATAACCTTCAGGACCTGGGCGATCAGACCAGAGAGAACGGCCACATTGAGAATGTGATTGCGCGACAGTTGCTGGACAAACGAATTCATTGTGGTCATCCCCCCTACTAGAAGCCCACAGCCATCAGCCCACAGTCGGGCTAGCGATGGTCGGTAGGCAAGGTGAATGGTGGACATGCCGGTTGGCACGCGTCCACCTAAGTAAGCACGGTGTGGAACTGATCTGGCGTTCTGATCACGGCCTGCTACGCTATGGATCTGGTTTCTTCCTCCCCTGCGGGCTGATGGCCGCGGGGTGCAGGCTTTCCGGGTTAGTTTTCTCTCTCCATCAGCATGGTGACGAGTCGTTCCAGGTTGTCGTGGTCGACCGGGAGAGCAGCGAGTGCGTCTAGCATCTTCTGGTGTTCGGTTCGCAGTACCTGACGGGCGCCGTCAAGCCCCAACAGGGTCACATAGGTGACCTTGTTATTCTTTGCATCCCGCCCGGCTTTCTTGCCCATCTTTTGCTCGTCACCGATCAAGTCCAGAATATCGTCCTGAATCTGAAATGCCAGTCCCAGAGCCTCTCCAAAACGGCGCCAATGCTCCAGGTGGCTGGCAGGTGCTTTCGCCGTGATAGCGCCCATCAAGACCGCAGCCCCAAGAAGGGCGCCGGTCTTGAGGCGATGTATCTGCTGTAAATCAGCTAAACTAGCATCCGGACGCAACCCCCGCATGTCCAAGACCTGACCGCCGACCATGCCAGCGGTACCGCTCGCCTCCGCCAGGAGACCGAGCAAGCCGACTAGTGCATCGGCATCGAAGTCTCCTTGCACACACCCGCGCTGCAGCTCGCCAAACGCAGCGGTCAGAAGTGCATCACCTGCCAACAAAGCCATGGCTTCACCATAGACTTTGTGATTGGTGGGACGCCCACGGCGCAGATCGTCGTCGTCCATACATGGGAGGTCATCATGAATCAGGGAGTAAGTATGGACCATCTCCAGAGAGCAGGCACAAGCCAAAGCTCGACGCGCATCCAGTCCGTAGCTCTCCACAATCATCAACGGCAATAGCGCACGCAGCCTCTTGCCTCCGCCCAGCAGACTATAGCGCATGGCTTCATGGATCGTGGTGGTAGCTTGTTCCGTTTGAGATGGCACTGCGTTCTCCAGTGCTTGGTTAATTAGTTCAAGATAAGTCCTCAGAGCGTCAGCGAAACCCATCTTGGTAATGCTCGTGTTGTCACTTTTCATCCTATCGCTTCCCCAGTCACAACAAAGGGCTTCAGTTCGACCTCACCTTGGTGATCTGTGATCACCTGCTCAACGCGTTTTTGCGCTGAGTCCAGATATTCTTGACAAAAGCGGGAGAGACGTATTCCGTCCTCAAAGAGCTTCAGCGCCTCATCAAGGGGCAGGTTGCTGCTCTCCATCTTCTTCACAATCTCCTCCAATTGGACCATGGCCTCTTCAAACGGTACCACTTGAGCCTTCTTCTTACTCATCTATCTCTTTCCTCCCCGTTGTCACCACACCTAGGACCCTACTCTCGATCTCGCCGTCCGCTAGGCGCACGCTTATCTCATCGCCCATCAGTAGGCGCTCCACTGACGTAAGCAAGGAGCCATCAGGCAGACGTCTCACGATGGCATAACCTCGATCAAGCGTCTGCAGCGGACTAAGCACGTTGAGTGCTCGCATCAGCTCTCGCAGCTGTTGCCTCTGCTCACTGATCATGCGCTTAGGTCCGTCGTGCAGCCTCCGCTCTAGCTCCGTGGCGTTGCGTCGATGCTGCATCACCCAGTTGAGTAAGTACCTGGGATCGAGCATCGCCTCAGCGTGGGCCAGACGATCCTGCCAGCGGCGCAGGCTGCCTTGCAGGGCATTGTCAAGACGAAGCTGTTGGTCAGCGAGATGCAAGACCAGACCCTCAACATCGGGGACGACCAACTCAGCGGCAGCTGAAGGCGTTGGAGCTCGCAGATCGGCGACCATGTCGGAAATGGTAAAGTCGGTCTCATGCCCAACGGCTGAGACAACAGGCTTGGAGGAAGCCGCGATCCCACGCGCAACGATCTCTTCATTGAACGCCCATAGCTCCTCGATGGATCCTCCGCCTCGCCCAACAATAATCACCTCGACCTCGTCTAGGCGATTGAGGAGTTCGATCCCGGCGACGATCTGCGCCGGTGCGTCTATACCTTGAACAAGCACCGGGGCCAAGATGATTCGGACTTGGGGAAAACGCCGCGTGAGCACGCTGACCATGTCGCGAACCGCCGCGCCTGTTGGCGAGGTCACGATACCAATACACTTAGGGCAGAAAGGCAGCTTGCGCTTGCGTTCGAGTGCAAACAGCCCTTCCCTGTTCAGTCTTTCTTTGAGTTGGGCGAATGCGATCGCCAAGGCGCCAATTCCCTGTGGCTCCATCTGGTTGGCATACAGCTGATACTGACCTTCTCGCTCATACACAGAGATACTTCCCGAGACCAAGACCTTCATCCCATTGTCGGGACGAAACTTCAGATATTGGCTACGCCCACGAAACATGACACAGCGAATAGCACTCTGATCGTCCTTAAGAGTGAAGTAGATATGACCAGAGCTGTGCCACTTGCAGTTTGAGATCTCCCCCTCCACCCAGGTCGGGTTAAGCAGGGCAGAACCCTCCAGAAGCGTACGAATGGTCTGATTGAGTTGTGTCACGGACCAATACTTGTTTTCGCTCATCTCAGCCTCGTTTGTACTGGATTGTCGTAGTGGATCGGTTTCGCCGTTACCCCGTCCAAACCCTTTTGGGAGGTGGGAAATGAGAGGTTGGATCTGTGATGAGATGAGGCTGGTTGGCGGCATATGGAGAGTTGGGGCCACGATAACGGGTAACCCACTACCACACAGTGGTAAACCAGACCCTACTGCGGGCCGTGGGCTGCAGGCTGTGGGCTCGTCTTCAGCTTGTTCACGCCGATCATACCGACTCCGATGGCACTGTCTGAGCAGGCGCGGGGCTCAGCGAAATACAGCTTGGCCCCCACAGCAGGATGCTCAAGGCGTTTAATCAGCCGTGACCTGATGAAGCTGTTGGCTGCCACACCGCCCACCATCAGGATCGAACGAATTCCGGTAGACTCCACCGCCTGGCGGATGGTCTTCTCCAGGGAGTTGGCAATGCAGTTCTCGACCGCTCGCGCTATCTCAGCCGCAGCCTCCCCCTTGGCGATTAGACGCTGCGCCTGTGTCTCCGCTCCTGACAAGCTGAACCATAGCCCCTTGACGGCCGACCTCAGCTTCAATTCTCCCTGACTGCTCTGAGCCAGCCGCTCCAGATGTGGACCACTGGGAAATGGCAACCCCAGGGCAACGCCCACCCGATCAACGAACTGCCCGGCGTGGAGATCGTCGCTGCCGCCCAAGCGCTCGATGGCAAAGTCAGCATTTTCACCGCGACGCACCAACAACAGTTCTGAGGTGCCACCGGAAAGGTGCACGGCGAGGAAGGTCGTGTCCTGGGGACCCTTGGCTGACCAGAGCCCTGCTGCGATATGTCCTTCCTGATGACTGGTCGTCAACAGCGGAATGGTAGATGCTGACGCGAGGGCTCGTGCTAATCCTACCCCTACGGTGAATACCGGCATGTAGGAGCCGTCCACAGGTCGAGGTGATCGACTAACTGCAACGGCTTTTAGCTCCCCCGCGGGTTTTTCCAGGAGCTCGACAAGCTCCGGGAGCTGCTGCACATGAGAAAAGACGGCCTCGGATTGCCTGAGGCCGCGCTCGCCTATGGCAACCGGCAGGAGCCGTCTTTGTTCTGCATGGAGCTCTCCATCCAAGGTGACCGCGGCCACCGAGGTGGTGTAATTGCTGGTATCAATCCCCAATACCCAGTTACTCATTCACGGGCGCTCCTTGTACCTGGCTCTTAAGTGCGCGTAGATGGTTGAGAACATTGCCCAGGATGCCGTTGACGAAGCGGCCCGCCTCAGGACCGCTGAATATCTTGGCGAGCTCGACCGCCTCATTGACGGTGACATTGGGGGGGATATCCTCTACCCAAAGTAGCTCACAGAGAGCCATGCGCAAAAGGGTGCGTTCGACCTTGCCCAGACGCTCCAGACGCCAGTCAACGGCAAACTCGCTGATAATCTCATCGATCTGCTGACAGCGTTCACTAACACCGTGAATCAGCGTCTTGCTGAAGAGGGCATCTCGCTCCTCCAATGGCTCTTCTTCCACAATGCGCGCAAAGGCTTCGTCCAGATCAGCAGCCACAAACTCCTGTCCAAAGAGCAACTTCAGCGCGACCTCACGGGCTAGACGACGTGACATAGTCTCTCCCCTTTCAGGTTCTAACGTCCTGTATCATTCATTCTTTCGGAACTTGCATGTCGTAGGATCAAGGCGTTGAGAACTGCGAAACTCTACCATAATGAAGTCGCTCAAGTTCCTGAGTTCATGACTCTATCTTTACCAATACTGACCGGTGTCTTACCTATGGTGATCAGGCATCCTGTCGACCGTGCGGCTCATCCTTGCCTTCGGTTCCCACAGCCACGCCCTGGATATGAACATTGACCTCTGATACTCGCAGGCTCGTCATGCTCTCTACCGCTTTCTTGGCGCTCTCCTGAACCTGTAGAGCCACATCAGGAATCTTACTTCCATACTTCGCTATGACAAATAGGTCCAAGACGACCTCGCTGCCGCTAACCTGCACCTTGACGCCCTTGGCCAAGTTCTTCTTCCCCAAGATATGGGCAATCTCGCCTGTGATGGAGCCGCTCATCCCGGCAACACCGTCGATCTCGGTCGCAGCCATGGCGGCGATGGCACCGATCACATCATCAGCGATCTTCAAACCGTTCGCGTCCTTTGCCTCAGTGCGTGTGTTCTTTTCCATGACCAAACCTCCCTACTCCTCACCTGTCTGTCCATATCTGTTCTATTATACCAAAGCCATGCACACTGCGCGAGTCAACAAAACTGCATTGTGCCCGTAATTTGGGGCACAGTGCAGTTTTGAGCCATAGGCATCAGCCATCAGGTGAGACGACCAGCAACCAGGGATGTAGATTACGGCCACTGGCCGCAGCTCCCAGTGACTCTTCAGGAGTCTGAACTCATCATGAATCTACTTCTGATGCCTGTTGCCTGATGGCTGGGCAATTACTTCTTCTCAATTACGATCACTTCGCTTGGTTGCACACCGCTGATCTTGGCGACAATATCGGAGATCTGCACCACCTTACTCTCATTCAAGTCTACAGCGTCGACCACCACAGTGGCTATCCCATGGTCAAAGAAGAAGACTCCATCCTGGTAGCCTTTCCCCTTAAGCAGGTTCTCGATCATCAGCTCCTTCTCAATCAGCGCGCGCAGGGCCAAGAGCTGTGCCTGGGCATCTTTGCGCGTGGCAGCATCTGTCTGGTTGCTCCCAATGATCTCCTTAAGCAGCTCGATCTGTGCTGAGCGTGCACGTTCACGGTCGATACGGTAGCTAGCAAAGTAGGCGGCATTGGTGCTGGGGCTGCGATGTTGTTCCACGATGCCTGGATTAGCGCTCGATGTTGGAGCCATGGCCGGTACCGCGTCGTCGGGATCCGCATCTGGCTGTGCAGTTGGTTCTGTGGAATGTTTGCCGGAGAATGGCCAAGTTACCTTCATTGGCTCTTGATAGCGGCTTCCGACCCACAACAAGGCCAAGGCAAGAACCAGGAGTAAGGCCAGTCCCAGAGTCCGCCTATGAAAGACCATCATTGCTTCTTCCTCCTATTTCTTGGCGTAGACTTGCACCTTGTGTGCGCCGACGTTCAGGACCGTCTGAACCGCCGATATGATCGCGGCCTTGGCCTCAGGGCGTTCCGCTCCCTGGGCGACCACTACGACACCTGCCACCTTGGGGCTCATCTGGCGCACGACCATCGGTTCTTCTCCCTGGGCTCCGGCCACACGGGTGAAGACCACCTGGCTGGTCTTGTTCAGCTCGGTTATGACCCGTGTACCACCCTGCGGGTCACCTTCTTGGGTAGTCTTCTGGTTCTCGACCACGTTCTCAGCTAGATCGAGTTGCGTCCCGGCTTCCACCGTTAGCATGACTTTGACCCCACTGTAGCCGGTGATCTGGGATAACACCTGTTCCAACTCCCTTGCCAAGGATAGCTCGTAGGCATGGAGCTGAGTAAGCGGTGAACTGCCTTCGCTTTGAGCGGCGCTCGTGGTCGGCAGTATGGGAACTTCGGCGTTGTTCTTCCCGGTCGGCCACCACGTGACCAGCAAGAGCAGCACTCCCAGGATACCTAGCGCAACCAGATAGACCGTACGTTTGTACCTGCCACCCAACAAGCTCCTGAGCCAATCCATCATCTCGCCCACCCTTTCCCATCAAGATCTCTGCAGCCTACGGCATGCAGTTCACCGTAGCCGATCATCTACCGCCTGTTGGTGTTGAGTAACCTAGGAGACCGTATGGTTTGTTCTCGTCTCCGCGTGTTAGGGCTAGTACGATGCGGCGATCAGAACCCTAACGAGCCTCGGCTCTACACCAAAGACCGAGGCGACGTTTCTCTGCACCTGCTCCGCCAACGACCTCTCTTTCGTCGACCATTCCGCATCGCTCTTCGCGGGTACCGCACTGGGTTGATGGTTCTGGACGCGCACTTCCACTGGCTTTACCAGCGGGACGGCAGCCCTGCTGCCAGGAACAATGCTTACCTCGATCTCCTTCAGCCGTATCATGTCATTACCCTGTCCATCATCGAAGGTGACTTTTGCCGTAGCCTCCATTACTCCCTCGGTTTGGAGCGCTGACTGCTCCACCTGCTGACGCACTCGGTCCCGCGCTGTCGCCATGACCAGAGCATCGAAGTCGACACGTGATCCGTCTGAGACTGTTGACACGTGGTCGTTGACCATACTTTGCTGCAGGTTCCAAAGGACTCGCTCTGGGGCAAAGGTGAGCTCCATGACTGTAAAGACCGGCTTCATCAGTACCGTGATCAGAACAAGACTGATCACCAGGCGTACGAAGCGTCTCATGGCGCTGGTAGGGAGCAGCATCTCCAAGATCGTGGCGAAAAAGATGAGAGTGATCAGCCCGGCGATCCAGCTCCTCAGTTCTGCCAGCATCCTCTCCCCCCTTACTTGCGAATCAGGACGGCCATGGTGCCGGCCCCGATCATGGTGGTCAGCAGGACAAAGAACATGACTCCCACCGAGGCAACGGCGGCAAAGACGTAGAGCAGGGTATTTCCCATACTGTTCAGTGTATCGGCGACCTGGTTCTCACCCATGGGCTGAATGGCCGCTGCTGCCACGCGGTAGACCAGGACCATAACTAGAATCTCCACCGACGGGAAGGCCGCTACCATGAAGATGAGAATCGACCCCAGGACCCCCAGGCCGTTCTTCAGAAGCAAGGAACATCCAGCCACCATCTCCACAGCATCAGCGAAGACGCTACCGATCACGGGGACAAAGTTCTTGGTGGCAAACTTGGCGCTTTGGAAGGCGACCCCATCCGCGACTGCAGAGAATTTCCCCTGAGCTGTGACGACCCCGATGAAGAGGGTCATACCTACACCAAGCGCGCCGTAGCTGAAGTCCTTCATGAGCGTTGCCAGTCGTGATACCTTGAAGCGCTCGCTGAGATTGTTCACCAACTGCAAGATGACCGATAGCAGAGTTAGCGGGATAATGAAATTGTTGATGGTCTGGCTAATGGCGGTGGCAGCAAAGATGACAACCGGCCGGAAGACCGCTGCTGTTGTCACCCCACCGACGGCGGTGATCAAGACCATCAGCAGTGGCAGCATGGCCTGCATGAACGTCACCATCTGTGCAATGGCGCTCCTTGCCACCTGAAGGCACTGCCCAAAGCTGAAGATGGCGACACTCATCACAAGCAGGTAGCAGACCAAGCGCGCTACGCTTGTTACGCCTGTATTATCAAAAGAACCAGCCAAGCTCTGCAGAACAGCGGAGATGATCGCTAGGACGATCAGCTTGCCCAAGAGAGCGCTATGTGTTGCCAAGCGTGAGAAGAGGTAACGAAGCAGCCCGTCCCCGATCTGCTGCCATGTGGTGTTGCCCTTTCCCTGGCGAATAAGCGAGATCAGATTGGTCAGGCTCACCTCGGGTATGAAGCCCGCGCGTTCCTTGGTGAGCTGATCAACGAAGTGGTTAATCCCTTCAAGGTCCAGCATCTCCAGCTGCTTATTCAGCATCTGCTCCATCACGTCTGAAACAGGCTCAGCTCGCACGGGGGCCGCCATCATCAGCAGCAAAACCAGGGAAAGCGCGATCACCCGTAGAATCCGCACGACTATCACGTCCAATCTATGCCCGCAGCCCACAGCCCACAGCCCATAGTCGGGAGATGTCGGACGCAGGGCACACCGGGACTCCTGTATTAGGCAGGTCCAAGCCTAAGCAATGGGCGACCAATGGGCGCTGGACGCCAGGCCCCACGCCCTTATCCACTATGGTCTGTGGGCAGCGCAAGTCATGGCAGCAGCTGCAGTACGCTGTCCATCACGAGCATGACGATCGGTACCGCCAGCACCATGATGATAACCTTACCGACAAACTCCACTTTACTAGCAAGTGCCCCTTGGTCGGCGTCTCTGCAAATCTGGGCGCCAAACTCGGCCACATATGCTATCCCTACAACCTTGAAGATGGTGCTGAGGTATAGCGAGCCGACCCCAGCTCGCTCGCCAAGATCGGAAATGGTATCCAGTACCGCTCGCAACTTGTCAAACGCGATGATGAATAGAATGAGGCCAGCGGCCAGACTAAGCAGGAGGGCGATCGCGGGTTGCTGTTGTTTTACCACGACGACCAGCACCACCGCCACCAGGGCAAATCCCACGGCCTGCAGAATGCTCACGTGGTCATCCCCCTCAATAAAGCTGCAGCATTGTCTTGACACTGGTGAAGAGCTGGCTGATGAGGTTGACAACCATCATCAGGACGATGACCACTCCCACCAGGGTCATCAACTGCCCCTGCTCCTTCTTTCCGGCTTGGTCGAGGACGATGTATAGGATAGCGATAATGATCCCGATCCCAGCGATCTTGAAGATGAGTTCAACATTCGTGAGGCTCAACATAGTTAGCACTCCCTCCCAGTCACGATTCCACAACCCCGCACGGGCGCGAAGGCCCGTATCGCACCGCTTATGTGCTATAAACTGTATGTCCATGTGGACAAGAAAATGACACTGACGAGTCCCTAGTCCCTGGTGACCAGGGACTTCTATATCAATACTATGACTACCATCAGGCCTACCAGGAAACCAGCGTAGCGCCAGAGATGGACGTTCCTCTGCTGCTCTTGCTGGCCTTGCTGTTCCTCCTGTTCGAGGCGGACTGTGGCCAGACGTAGGTGCTTCAGCTGGTCGCTGCGGTCGGAGCTCCCCAGGTTCTGCCCAAACTGTTCGAGGATCTCACGATCCCTTGCCAATAGCGATGAGTGCTGGAAGAACTCCTGCAGGGAGATCGACCATGCCTCGCGCGCAGAGTACCCCACGCGCGCATCCAAAACGCTGGCTGTCTGAGAGAAGAGCATCTCCACCGGCCCGCTCTGAGCAGCCGCCACTCGTCGCAGCGCTTTGGGTAACGGGGTGGCGGCATAGCTGATCTCGGTCTCGAGCAGCTGCAGTGCGGAGCGCAGTTGGTTGAGTTGGCGCGGACGCTCCATATAGTTCTGAGCCACGTGCCAGCCGATCATGGTCGAAGAGCCAATCGTCAAGCAGACAGCGATTAACTTTAGCCACATGGTTGCAGCCTCCTTGAGGGTGAAGTGGGATGAGGTCGATACAACAGTTCGAAGCTCAGCCTTTCTGTGGGCTGAGGGCCGTGGGCTGCGGGCTACTTCGGTCAATGATCTTCTCAATGGTCGCGGGCCCCAACCGACGGCTAACGATGACGATGCGATCGAAGTATCCTTGATCGAGGATCGTGCGCATCACCGGCCGGCGACGCAGTTCTTCAGCATCGGCGCCGTGTGCCGTAGCGACTACCGCTACACCGGCGTGAATTGCCTCCTCGATGGCAACAGCGTCTTCTTGACGTCCGATCTCGTCCGTGGCGATCAGGTCAGGCGACATAGATCGGATCATCATCATCATACCTTCGGCCTTCGGGCACGCGTCCAGGACATCCGTCCGCGGCCCTACGTCTAACTGAGCAATTCCCTCGAAGCAGGCGGCGATCTCAGAGCGTTCATCCACCAGAGCTACTTTATGTGGTCGAAGCATGGGCTGACACCCGTAACTGCATTGGCGCACTAGATCACGAAGCAGCGTCGTCTTGCCGCACTGTGGTGGAGAGACGATTAAGGTGTTGCGCAGTCTGCGGCTCTCACTGTCGATGAGCGGCTCAATCATCCGGTCGGCCACTCCAGTCACGGCACGCGCGATACGAATGTTCATGGAGCTGATCTGTTTCTGCGTGGCGACACGGCCCCCAGCGAGGACCGCACGTCCCACTAAGCCCACACGGTGGCCCCCCTCAACCGTAACATAGCCCTGCCGGAGCTCTTCTTCGAGGGCGTAAAACGAGCTCTGGGCTACCAGCTCCATGGTTCGATTGACCGTTTCTGCGTCGAGCACGAAGCTCTCTCGGACTGTGTCGGTGAGCCCGCCCCTGGCGCTGACAAGTGAGGCCTTTCCCCTAAGGGATACTGCCAGAGGTCTGCCTGCTCCTAGGCGAATCTCCTCGAGAAGAGAGAGTTCAGTGGGGTCGAGCTTGTCCAGGATCCCTCGAACCTCAGCTGTCAGGATGCGAGTGATCGATGAAGGGAGCATCGAGGAACCTCCTTGTGCTTGCTTCTATAACACCCTATGGGACAAGTCGGCAAAATATGATAGGGGCGGACAAGTTCAATGACTTGTCCGCCCCTACGGCGCAACTGGCTTGTTATGGCTCTTCATACGGATGTCCGGCATCCATGTCTATATCATCGTAAGCGATGCCATCATCTAGCTCGTCGATGACGGCATCAATCTCATCTTCAACACGCAAGACCTCGCGACAGTTGGGACAGGTAACATGAATGGACTCATGTCCGTCAAAGGCGTCTGGGTCCAACTGGAACCCGTCGTGGCAGTAAGGACACTCTACTTCGAGAACGACTTCCTCGACGAAATCGTCATCGTCGTCGTCCGCCTCTTCGACCAGTGTCACCTCATCGGGGTCATCGATCTCCACCCACTGGTCGTCGTTATCAATCCCCTCAAGCTTCGCCAGGTCCTCATCCATGCAGGTAACATAATCTTCTAGCTCATCTTGGCGAGATGTGACCTCATCCATGGTATCAGCAACATCCGCTAACACATCGAGAATGCTCGTTATTAGCCGCCCCTCTTTGCTGCCCATGTTGACGTTCATTCCTTTGGCCATCCCGCGGACGTAGGCCACGCGTTCTCTTAGGTCATCAGCATGCCAGTCGCTCATATGATCCCCTCCTTGAGCTATCCAGTCAGTCCGCGTGCACCATAGCCCTGCACTCGGCTACCCATAGTCTCCGCAGGGAGCTCGATCCAAATACCTTTGAGCAGGCCAAAGCCCAACGTCCAAAGGCCAAAGTGGTCGGGCATAGAACAAGCCAGCCCTCGCAGGCTGGCCTATCTATCCATTTAATCTCTGGCGCCTGATCTCTGGTGTCTCGGCACTAGACACGCGAGAGATACTCATTGGAGCGAGTATCAACCCGAACCATATCGCCGATGTTGATGAAGAAGGGAACCTGCACGACGGCGCCGCCCTCGAGTGTGGCTGGCTTCGAACCGCCGGAAGCGGTATCGCCGCGGACGCCGGGATCGGTCTCGACCACCTTCAACTCAACGAAGTTGGGCAACTCTAAGCCCATAACCTTACCTTCATAGAACTGAACGGCGATGGTCATATTCTCTTTGAGATACTTGACGCCATCACCCACCTGTTCAGCGGTCAGTGTGGTCTGCTCGTAGCTCTCGTTATCCATAAAGGTATAGTCATCCCCGGCTTTGTACAGGTACTGCATCTCGCGGTTGTCGATACGAGCTCGGGGGAACTTCTCACCAGCGCGGAAGGTGCGCTCTTGGACGGCACCAGTGCGAACGTTTTTCAACTTGGTACGGACAAATGCCGCGCCCTTACCTGGCTTAACGTGCTGAAACTCTACGACGCTCCAGATATCGTTATCCACTTCAATGGTATAGCCAGTTTTCAGTTCATTGGTAGAGATCATGCCCTATTCCTCCCCATATTGCTTGCAGTAAATAACTTGTCCATCATTGGCGAAAAGCATGTGCTCGTACCAATGAGTGAAACCCTTTGGTCTGCCTACAGCCCGCGGCCCACAGTGGGGCAAGTCGCTGGTCTCTCCCAGCTCTTCACACCTTCGTGCAGTCGTAAGGAGCATCGGCACCTTTAGAAGCATCAACCAGGTGGCAGAAGCGTGCCAACTGGGGCTACGGGCTGTGGGTTGCGGACTCTGGCTAAAGAACAATCAGCTGCTTCGATGTACGATTGAAGTTGTGGTAGCCGTCCGCGGTTACCATCACCATATCTTCGATCCGTACCCCGCCCCAATTGGGGATATAGATCCCGGGCTCAATGGTCACCACGTGGCCCGGGCGCAGTGCGGTCTCGCCCTTAGCTCCACAGCTGGGTCCCTCATGAACGACCTTGCCAACGCCATGACCAAGACCATGCCCGAAATACTCGCCATACCCTTGGTCTGCGATAACCTGCCGTGCGACTGCATCGATCTCCTTACCCAGCGGGCCCGGGCGCACTGCGTTCAACGCCTGCATATGTGCATCCAAAACGATGGCGTAGATCTCACGTTGCTTGTCGCTGGGCTGGCCGACGACCACAGTACGGGTCATATCCGAGCAGTAGCCTTTGTACAGTGCCCCGAAGTCCATGGTGATGAAGTCACCCTTGGCGATCAGCTTCTCACTGGCGCGTCCATGAGGCAGCGAAGAACGCGTGCCCGACGCGACGATGGTATCGAAAGCGACACCGTCAGCCCCGAGCTTACGCATGTAGTGCTCCATCTCGAGAGCGATCTCGCGTTCGCTAACACCTGGTTTAATCTGGTTTAGAATATGCAGAAAGGCATGCTCGGCGATCTCCGTAGCCCGCTGCATCAGTCCCCGCTCTTCCTCATCTTTGACCTGCCGCAGTTCCTCGACCATCTGGTGTGTCGGCACCAGATCGACCTCAGCCAGAGCGGACTTCAGCCCATCATAGAGTGCGACTGTAACATAGTCCCGCTCAAAGCCGAGGCGTTTGCAGCCCAGCTCATGGAGCTTGGCGCTAAGAACCTCAGCGGCATCCCCGGTCTGGCGGACGATCTCAAAATGCGGAGCCTGCTGACTAGCCTGCTCGATATAGCGGAAGTCTGTGATCAGATACGCGTTCTCCGCGGTCACGACCACCCATCCTGCCGAACCGGTGAACCCCGTTATATAAGCGCGGTTCTCTGGGCGCAGGACCAACAGACCATCAAGCTCTGCTTGGGCGACAGCGGCACGAAGCGCCTGTAGACGACCAATCATCTCTTCTCCTCCTTCATGGTTTGAAGTAGGTCTACCATAGCACGCAGGCCTAAGAGGTAACTCCGCCAACCGAAACCCATGATACTGCCCACCGCGACAGGGGCGATCACGGAGAGGTGACGGAAAGGTTCCCGACGGTAGATGTTGGAGAGATGCACCTCCACCACGGGGAGTTCGACTGCTGCCAATGCGTCACGAAGAGCGATGCTGTAGTGGGTCAGTGCGGCGGGGTTAAGGACGATGCCATCGTAGGCTTCGCGAGCCGCATGGATCTGATCGATCAGCGCGCCCTCCCAGTTGGACTGGAAGCAGACAACCTCGGCGCCCAACTCGGCCCCAAGTTCGTCAAGAGCACGATCAATCTGCTCCAGGGTCGTCGACCCATAGATCTCTGGCTCGCGGGTACCCAATAGGTTTAGATTTGGTCCGTGGATTACCAGGACCCTCATCCTCGTCTCACCCCCGATACAAGAAAGCCGCTCACAGCGGCTGCGGGTAGGTCCAATATCCACAGGGTATTCTAGCATAAAATGGAGAGCTTGACAATGGTGAAGCCTCAGGGCTACACCATTGTCAAGCTCTCCAAGGCCAATGGCCAAAGCAAGGTACGTTCCAAGGGCCTGGTACAGTGGAGCCACGACAGCGCTCAAAAGCCGACTGGTCGCTATGGCCGTCTTTAGACTCCATACGGGTCTTTCACTTGGGGCTTATGGCGTCGACCTTGGGACTAGAACGATAGGAGATCAAAATGCTGCTCTTATCGTTCGTAGATTGCTTCACTGATCCGAATGATCTTCTCGGATGCCAAGCGCCCCGCTTCGCCGGTCAGGAGGCGTGGTTGATGATCGGTCAAGAAAGCGGGAAGGACCTCAGTCGCGACTACGCCTTCGGGTGTCAGGGTAAAGGTGGTGACCATGCTCTCGCGCACGATATCATCAAACTGCTGGTCAGTGATGAAGTTCCCCAGGCTGTAAGCGATCACAGCGCCATCATAAAACTCGACTCCCTGAATGGCATGGGGATGATGGCCCAGAACCAGGCACGCGCCAGCGTCCACCACATCATGAGCGAGCTCCTTCTGGGCAGGGGTCGGTACGTTTTGATACTCCTCGCCCCAGTGGAGACTGACTACAACGAGGTCGACCTTCTTCTTTAGCTTAGCGATATCTTCCAGTATCATCTCCCGGCGCAGGGGTGCGATTCCAGGCACTTCATCGGTCGCGGCAAACATCCGCGGATAACTATAGTCCCAGAAGATCTCAGCCATGTCGCTATAACCCAGGAAGCCGATTCGTAGACCATTCTTCTCGACGATCACCGGCGCACGAGCCTCGTCTAGGTTCTGGCCGGCACCGATATGGGCGATCTTCTTCTGATCGAGGGCGGTCAGCGTCTCATTGAAGAGCGCGGTATCATAGTCCAAGATATGGTTGTTAGCCAAGTTGATGATATCAAAGCGACCTCTAACCACGGTCTCCAGGGCCTCTGGCTTACCCCGATACCAGATCCCTTTGCCAGGGATGGGGGTACCACCGGTTCCCAAGGGGGACTCCAAATTCCCGAAGCGTACGTCCGCGGCTTCTAGCTTGGCTTTGGCCGATGCCAATGGGTAGTCGAAACCCTTCGACTCAAGGGTGCCAGTGACCTGTCGCGCCAGCATGATATCGCCGACCGCGGCCAACGTAACCTGTCGCTTGGGCGAGGCCGTCACTGCCAGACCATCGAGTTCCTTAAGCAGTTTGTTGACCCGTTGCTGATGCACGACCCGCTCAAGGCCCATCAGCTTCTGCCATAGCGTCTGCTGGGATCGCGGTGCGACCGCGTACCAGGTCTTGACCATCTCCACCGGTTGCCCTTTGGCATCCTTGATCGTCAGTGGCCGGGCTGGTGAACTGACCATGGAGGTCGGCAGGTAGGCTAGGGCTCCACTTCGCTTAGCTAGTTCTTCCTCCAACGCGGGAAGATCAGGGCAGACCTTGGCCTCCTGCGGCCAGCGCCCTAGCTCCACCTGCGCCCACACACTGGCGGGGTGATCTTTAGGCAGCGCAAGCCAATGGACCGGCATATCGGGGCCGCCAAGCTGATGCCAATTGGCTATCTCACCTCTTAGCAGCTGTTGCAGCTGCGTCTCGCTGACTGATGGCACGGGGTTGAGCGCGTTGGTCACGATCACCAGCTGTTCGCTGGTGAGCGGGATGAGCTCCTTTGGATCATTGATGGCATCGGGAGAAGCAGTGATATGCAGATCAATCGCCTGACGCTGCTGGCCGAAGACGGAGACCGCACCGCCCACGTTGCGCGAGACGACGGTGAGTTTACCGCTATACTCGGTCCCCAATCGTGTCAGTTCCCTCTGTAAGGCCTCAGGAGCGTCTGGGCTGACGGCAACCACCAGCTCATCGCCCTGTAGAGACCGCTTGGCGGACAGCAGACCAAAGACGCCTGCGTTTAGGACCACCAGCACGACCACCGCTAAGCCGATCCAGATCCATGGACGTTTGGGGCGGTTTCTCGAGGCCACATTCACACTCCCCTTCTCTGCTGGCCATGCGACACTCCTCAACGAGCTTCTTCCAAGGTCTCGCGGATCAGATCCACCGGCACGGCGTCTGAGACGCTCATATGACCGATGGAGGTCGGTACGATAAGGTTCAGCTTGCCGCTGCGCACCTTCTTGTCACGGGTGAAAGCCGTCATGACGGCATCCAGATCGACATCAGCGTCGACATGCCCAGGCAGGCCGGCGGCGGCAATCAACTTGACGATACGTTCCGCATCCCGCCAAGGCATAGCGCCCATCTTGGCTGCAACCTTGGCGATAGTTGTCATCCCTATCCCCACCGCCTCGCCATGGCGATAGTGGTTGTAGCCGGTGGCGACCTCGATGGCGTGAGCGGTTGTGTGTCCGAAGTTCAGCAAGATCCGATCGCCTTCCTCGCGCTC
>CAYOCI010000047.1:0-31107 GCA_964402415.1 uncultured Clostridia bacterium | reverse complement strand
AAGGCCCTCCTTGATCTCACAAGCCGTGATATACGCCATCTGCCGACATCCTTTCCTACATCTTGAACGGTCAAGCTACTCCACTCTCATAGTCCTGACAGAGGTGGGTACATTCTCCACAGATGATCAGATTCCTGCTAAATAGCCTATGGAGGAGGCCAGGCACCCGTGCCTGGCCTCCTTCAGTTCCCTCGCTAAGCTCTGGGGTTTTTGACCACTTGACCTGCAAACACAGGGAGGTATTCCCCTCTTCTCACGGTCAGTTGCCCGTTCACGAGGACGTACTCGATCCCCGTGGGGTACTCATTGGGTGAGCTAATGCTGGCAGTATCTTGGATTGTCGCGGGATCGAAGATGGTGATGTCGGCCCAGGCTCCAGGGCGAATTACGCCACGGTCCGTGAGGTTCAGGCGCCGTGCCGGCGCCCCGGTCATCTTGTGAATGGCTTGCTCCAATGTGAGCAGTTGCTTCTCCCGTACGTAATGCTGGAGGATGTAGGGGTAGGTCCCGTAGTTGCGGGCGTGGGCTTCCAGCGGATGGAGGTTCTTGTCATCGACCGAGAAACTGTCAGTGCCGACCATGGCGAAGGGGTGCGCGAGGATCGCTTCGATATCCTCGTCGCCCATGATGCCAGAGGTCTTGACCTCACCATCGTTGTCGCGATAGAGCTTGATCCAGGCATCCATGGTTTCTAAACCCAGGGTCCTGGCGGCTTCGTTTAGGTCCAAGCCTTCCAGCGTTTTGGTCGTCTTGCACCAGATGATGCCGGTCTGGCCTAGGGAGCGGCATCGGACAGGGTTCTCTTCGGCAAAAGCCGTGTACCATGTGCGCAATCTCGTGATGGTATCGGGATCACCTAGACGGTTTAGGGCAGCTTCGGTGCCGTCCTTGGTCAACCACTGTGGGAAGAGCCCACCTATAGCTGTGACCTGAGTGTAGCGGTATGGATATAAGTCGGATAGAATATCGATCCCTTCAGCGCGGGCGTCTTCCATCAGTTTGAGCGTGTCGCGCCCACGACCCCAGTTGGCCTTGCCGCAGACCTTCTGATGGGAGAGCTGCAACCTTGCACCGGTCTGGCGGCCAACATCAATCAGTTCCTCAATCGATGGGATGATATCAACGTCTTGGTTGTAGATATGGGAGGCGTAGATGCCGTCGTATTTGACGATCGGGCGAGTGACTTCAACCACCTCTTCGTGTTTGGCCAGACAACCAGGCATGTAGCGTCGCCCCGTGGAAAAGCCAAACGCGCCGTCACGCATCGCCTGATCCACCATGGCTTGCATCGCCCTGATCTCTTCATCGGTGGGAACCCGGTCCACGGTGCCCATGACGCTGGAACGAACCGTCCCTTGCCCGATCAGGCAACCGAAATTGATCGCGATCCCCTTGGCTTCCAGGCGGCGGAAGAAATCAGCCATGCTCAGCCAGTCGGCATTGGGGAGACGCTTGCGCACTTGCTCCAGTCCAGCAGGGGAGAGCGGAGCCATGGACCCGCCACACTGTCCGCCGAGGACAAAGGTGATCCCCTGGCGTATGGAACTCTCGGCTTTGGGATTTGCCAGCAGCGAACGGTCTGAGTGAGAGTGAATATCGATAAAGCCAGGCGAGACGACCAGGTCCGTGGCGTCGATAACACGCGTGGCCTCGGCGCTAATACAGCCGCCGATGGCGACCACGCGTCCGTCCTTCACAGCGATATCGATTTTCAGTCCAGGGTGTCCGGTACCATCCACCACAAACCCGTTCTTAATCAGTAGGTCGTACATAACGCTTACCTCCGGATCTTCATTGGTGACAGGTATTTCGTCAGGCGTAACGATTGTTCCTTCCGACGGCCACACAAAGAGATAGCTATTTGTTACCCACACTACCTTGACAGGCATAGTAGTATGTGAGATGATTTGCCTGGAGGTGGAAAACTATGGAGAACAACATCTCGTCTGATCTGATCCGAGGCCACACTGATACCATCGTCCTCAAGCTTCTGAGTGAAGAGGATATGTATGGGTATCAGATCTATAAAACCATCATCGATCGTAGTCATGGTCTGTATGAGTTGAAGGAAGCGACCCTCTATTCCAGTTTTCGACGCTTGGAACAGCAAGAGATGGTCGTCTCCTATTGGGGCGATGAGTCCCAAGGTGGGCGCCGCAGATACTACCGTATCACCAACGAGGGGCGAAAGACCTACTACCGCAACAAGACTGATTGGGAGTTCGCCAAGACCGTGATTGATATGCTGATCTGACGAGGGGGGGGGAGAAGCGATGCAGGGAAAGCTGCGCGACTATATTGAGGAGCTCTTAGTTGGCATGGAAGAGAGTGAAGAGCTCCAGGAGTTCAAGTATGAGCTGGTTATGAACCTTTGCGACAAGATTGCCGACTTACTAACGGACGGCCTGACAGAGGAAGAGGCCTTTCGCGAGGCGGTGGCGACGTTGGGTGACTTGAGGGCGGTCTTCGCTGAGCGTCGGGGATATGAGGTAGACGCGGACGACGAGACCAGTGAGATGCCCACCGGTGAGGAGATGCGGGCATCCGAACCAGGAGCTCAAACTGACCACGGCGTCGGTGCCCGCAAATCGGAAAAGCGTCAGTCGCGGCGTCGTGCGCCTACCGGTGCTTTATTCCTCTTGGGCTCGGGGGTCTACATCATGCTAGGCCTGATGAGGTTTCGGGGCGGCTTTGGCGTTTGGTGGGTGCTACCCATCGCTGGTTTGGGTGTCGGTGAACTGATGGGCATCGACATCTATGGAGGTTCATTTCTACTTTCGATCGCTCTCTGCAGCTATCTGATTGTGACAGGGCTGCTGTCGAGCTGGTGGTATCTCCTGGTCGCTATGCTGATCTCGATCGGTCTTAGTGGGCTCCTGAAAGGATAGACTGCTTAACCGCCAGACTCTTCTCGTGGAGGTTATGAGAGTGCGAGACGAAAAACCAGATAATCGTGCTGCGCTATCCAGGTTGCTAGGTTTCGTCCGTCCCTACGCGTGGCGTGAGTGTCTCATAGCATTGATGATCTTGGGTCAGCTAGCCAGTGATCTGGTTAGCAGCTGGTATCTGGGTCGAGCGGTAGACACCGGAGTCAACGGCGACCTGAAGAGCTTTGGTCAGGTCTGCCTGGTGCTCCTAGTCACCATGATGACGTCAGAGGTCGCATTCTACCTTCGTTACCGCACCGCTCATGGTACGGCAGAGTGTGTGAGCTTTGACCTTCGCCGCGCTGCGGTCGATCGCCTCAGTCGCTCCACTGTCGCCGCGATCGAGCAACGGCATAGCGGCGACTATGTTTCGCGTCTGAGCAGTGACATGACTCTGGTGCGCAACATGGTGGCCGTGGACTTCGTATTGTCCTTCAGGGCTGCGATCACTTTCGTGGTCACCCTGGTCTTCATGCTTCGCCTCTCCTGGAAGGTGACCATCCTCTCCATGACAGTGGGGCCGATCATCACAGCGGTGGCATCGCGTCTCGGCGAGCCGATGCGCCAGCACACTGAGGCGGTGCAAAAACACACGAGTGAGGTCAACAGCCTAGCCCAGGACGCGGTCGGCGGCATCGTCATTACGAAGGCCTTTGGCCTGCGCCGACACCTAGCCCGGCGGTTTGGTGCGTCTTCAGACCGTGTGGCGGGCTCGGGGGTAGATCTGGCTACCAGCCAAGGCGTGATGAATGGAGCAGTCGGGTTCCTATCTCTGCTGCCTTTCTTCATCCTCTTTGGGGTAGGGGGATATGAGACAGTCCACGGCCGCCTGACCCTCGGTAGCCTGATCACGATCCTCAACTTGATGAACAATCTCACCTGGCCGTTGGAGAGTATGGGGCAGTATCTAGCCAAGATCAAGGCTGGTCTCAGCGCGGCCTCACGTGTCTTTGAGTTGCTTGATCTGTCGGCGGAGCGGCGCGGTGGTCAGGAACTGACCAAGGTTGGGCCGGCTGACTACGCGTTGGAGTTGGATGACCTGAGTTTTGGCTACTCGGCGGATCGCTCGGTCTTCGACCATCTGAGTCTACGGGTCCGAACAGGAGAGACTGTGGCGATCGTCGGCCCCAGCGGGGGCGGCAAGAGCACCTTGCTCTCGTTGCTCTTAGGGCTGCGTCAGCCGCAGTCCGGGGTGATCCGTTTCTACGGTCGACCTGCACAGGAGCTCGCGCTGGGCTCGATCCGTCGCTTGATGGCCTATGTACCCCAGGAACCGTCACTTTTCCCGATCACCATCGCTGAGAACATATCCCTGGGGCGCGCGGACGCGGCAAACACCACTGAACTGCGAGCGGCGGCAGACAAGGCTTTCGCTGACGAGTTTATCTCCGCTTTGCCTCAGGGCTACAACACGCTGCTGGGCGAACAGGGAGTCGGGTTGTCCGGTGGCCAAAAGCAGCGGATCTCCCTGGCACGGGCAGTTCTGAAGAATGCTCCCATCCTACTACTTGATGAGGCGACGTCCGCATTGGATACGGAGTCTGAGGCCCGAGTTCATGCCGCTATTGAGGCGCTACGGCAGGGACGTACCACCATCATCGTGGCTCATCGCTTGTCCACCATCCAGTCAGCTGATCGGATCATCGTCATCGATGGCGGAACGGTCGTTCAGGAGGGCCGCCATGATGATCTGCTCAAGGATGGAGGGCTTTACGCATCACTGTATCGTGAGCAGAACCTTGGGTCGTCATCCGTGTCGGCAGCAGCGGGGCTATAGGGAGGGAATCGATATGGTGCACAAAGACGAGCCTCTACGGCGCCTCTATGGCTATCTCGGCAAGTGCTGGCCGGGCTACGCTGTCGGAACTATCCTGCAGATCGGTGGCAACGGCAGCATGCAGCTGATCTTAGCTTGGATGCTGGCAGGATTATCCGACTCCGCTTTGCACCGTGATCTGGCAGCGTTGTATGCCACTTTGGTCTGGAGCCTACTCGGCATCTTGACCTTCTCCATCTCTGTGCCATTTGCCGCTCGTTGGCGTGGCAAGGCTGTGGAGCGCTCGATAAGCAACTTGCGTCAGGAGCTATTTGACCGCCTACAAGTGCTCCCGATGCCTTACTTCGAGCATGTTCATTCTGGCGATATCGTGTCTAGGCTGACCAACGATATCTCTGCGGCTAAAGAGGCAACGGGTGATGCTCTGGTTCAGTTTCTTAGCGCCATCGTCACGAGTGTCATCTGTGGTCTAGCCATGTGGCGGATCAGCTGGAAATTAGCTGTGTTGGGGCTTAATCTGGCGATCATCCCGCTATGGTTCAACCGACTGACAGCCCAGGGCCTGCAGAAAGCGAACTCTCAATCCCAAGAGAACCTAGCGGAACTTAACAGCCGCCTAAAGGATCTACTTGCTGGCTTCCCTGTGGTCAAAGCTCTCATGCTCGAGAGCCGGATGACCGGTGCGTATGAGGAAGCCAATCGCCGAGCTAGAGAGAGCGGTCTTGAACGCGTCCGTCTCCAGACTACCACGGTTGCCATGAACGACATGTTCAGCTGGTCAAGCTTTCTAGCACTACTGGTGGTGGGGAGCTATCTGATGGTCAGGCGAGAGATCAGCCCGGGATCAGCCATCGGGGCGATTCAGTTGTTCAACGGCTTTCAGCGACCGATCGCATCGTTAGGTGAACTATGGGTGCGGCTGCAGACGGCGCGCGCCGCTGTGACACGCGTCTTTGAAGTGCTAGATCACCCCGGTGAGCAATGGGCACGAACCGCCTCCCCGGGCTCGGAAACTGAGACGATGGTCTCTCTCCAGAATGTCACCTTCGCCTTCGACAGTAAGCCAGTCTTGCGGGACTTCTCACTTTCAGTTCCCCAAGGTCAGGTGGTTGCGTTGGTGGGACCAAGCGGCGGGGGCAAGAGCACCATCCTTAAGCTCTTGATTGGCTTCTACCAGCTAGAGGAAGGTTCGATATCAGTGGCAGGGCGCCGACTGACGGACTATGGCGTCGAAGAACTGCGGGCGATGATGGCCTTTGTGCCACAAGAGGCCTACCTCTACGCCGGTACCATTAGCGACAATATCGCCTGCGGCAAGCTCGGTGCGACCGAGGATGAGATTATGGCTGCTGCTCGCGCAGCCAACGCCCATGGCTTCATCATGCAGTTGCCTGACGGCTATCAGACGCAGGTCGGTGAGCGAGGAGCACAGCTCTCAGGCGGTCAGCGGCAGCGGATCGCCATAGCCAGAGCCATCCTAAAAGACGCCCCGATCCTGCTCCTGGATGAGGCCACATCCAGCCTCGACAGCGAGTCCGAGCGGTTGGTGCAAGAGGCCCTCGAACGACTGATGGTCGGGCGCACCACCCTAGTGATAGCACATCGACTGTCAACGATTCGCCGAGCGGATTGCATTCACGTCGTAGTCGATGGACAGATCGTGGAGTCAGGCACCCATGAGGAGCTGATGGCGTTCGCAGGGGTGTATCGTCACCTCAGCCTGATCCAGGCCGGGGCAGTGGCATAGCGACGAGATAGCGATCAACAGCGAAACCCCATGGATGGGAGATCCATGGGGTTTCGCTGTTGATGCAAGCGCATTCTGTAGGCGGGCCTACGCCATCGGTAGACTGTCTTCGATCATTAGCCTCAGTTGTTCTACCAGTTCGATCTCGTGAGCGGGGAAATCAAAGCAGAGGGTCTCCCCGTTGGTCAGCCTTACGAACAGTTGTCCTCGTGAACCGAGAAATCCAGAGTAGCTGGTCTCAACCCAGGTGATCTGACGTAATGGTATGCACTCGGGTCGACGGTCCTCTTCTGGTGGCATGGGCATGCCAAGAGGATCCGCGGCACGGATGAGGAGCATGTCGGGGTAAAGCTCAAGGTTCTTGCCAACCGCGTGTGCCACAAGAGCGGGGGCGTTCATGATATGCCACCTCCATCCAAACTGTAACAGCCCTCCTGTTACAGATTATGAGGGATAGGTGTCGTTTGCTGTAGAGAGACAGGCAAATTCCCGAGAGCATCTGCACGCAGATCGCGCCCCGCGCTAACACGCTGATGGGCAAGACCGGTTGACAACGGCATCGGCTAAACATTACCATAGAGGCAATGAGTCTCGACAGATGCATCCACTAATCAAGGAAGAAGGACAATACGATGCACGTAACCAACTGGCGCGAGCCGGACAACCTGACCATGCTGACCGACTTCTATGAACTGACCATGGGCAATGGATATTTCCTCAATGGACAGCAGGACACCATCGCCTACTTCGACCTCTTTTTCCGCAAGGTTCCTGATGGCGGCGGGTTCGCCATCGTAGCCGGCTTAGAGCAAGCCATTGACTACCTACAGAACGTCCGCTTTGGCGAGGGCGATATCGAACATCTGCGCAGCAAGGGATGTTTCAGCGAGGGGTTCCTCAATTACCTGCGTGAGTTCAAGTTCTCTTGCGATGTTTGGGCGATCCCCGAGGGTACCCCGGTCTTTCCAGGGGAGCCGTTGATGCAGGTCAGGGGTCCGGTCATCCAAGCCCAGCTGGTCGAGACGATGCTACTTCTGATCCTCAATCATCAGACGCTGATCGCCACGAAGTCCAATCGAATCGTACGGGCGGCCCAGGGGCGGACGGTGATGGAGTTCGGTTCACGCCGTGCCCAAGGGGCAAGTGGCGCTCTTTACGGTGCTAGGGCGGCGTATATCGGTGGTTGTAGCGGCAGCTCAAACACCATGGCCGATCGTGACTTCGGTGTGCCAGCGCTAGGGACCATGGCCCATAGCTGGGTACAGACCTTCCCAACGGAGCTCGATGCATTTAGAACGTATGCACGGCACTATCCCGAGAACTGCGTACTACTGGTAGATACCTACAACACGCTAGAATCGGGCGTGCCCAATGCCATCACCACCTTTGAGGAGCTTGTAACAAGGGGATTCCGCCCCAAGGGGATCCGCATCGACAGTGGCGATATCGCGTATCTCTCGAAGGAAGCCAGAAGGATGCTCGACGACGCTGGCTTTCCGGACGCCAAGATCGTGGCCTCTAACTCGCTGGATGAGTATCTGATCCGTGACCTACTCTTGCAGGGGGCGCGGGTAGACCAGTTCGGCGTCGGGGAACGATTGGTAACGGCCAAATCCGATCCTGTCTTTGGTGGCGTCTATAAGCTCGTAGCAGTTGAGGAAAACGGATCCCTGGTGCCTAAGATCAAGGTCAGCGAGAACGTTGAGAAAATCACGATACCCGGGTTCAAACAGGTCTATCGACTGTGTAGTCCAGAGACCGGCAAAGCGCTCGCAGATCTGATCACGCTGGCTGATGAACCGACTCCAACCGCGCCCTATACCATCTTCGATCCCAACCATACGTGGAAACGAAAGACACTGACCCGTTTTGAAGCCAAACCACTCCTGACTCCCGTGTTCGTGAGCGGTAAGTGCGTATATGATACGCCATCGATGGCGGAGATCCGGCGGTTCTGTGATGAGCAGGTGGCTACACTCTGGGACGAGGTGTTGCGTTTCGAGAATCCGCACCGCTACTATGTCGACCTCTCCAAGTCCATCTGGGATATGCGTGAGGGCCTAATCCAGAGATATAGCGACGGAGGGAAGCATGACTAGATCCTCAGTCTAGTGCTTCTGCCCTACTAGCCCCAGGGCCAAGCGATCGTTCTATAGTTCACACATCGATGATAGAATGAGCATAGATCTGTGACAGGAGGCGATGGCATGGAGGGACGGTCTATCGTGGTCTACAGCAAAGGGGCCTGACCATGGTGCGTACAGTTGGAGGAGTTCCTCCACGAGAACAAGATTAGCTACCAACTCATGGAGATTGATAAGGATCACCAGGCCAGAGCTTATCTTCGCGATGTGCTAAAGAGTCGCGGCGTGCCAACCACCGTGATCGGTGACCAGGTGATCATCGGCTTTCAAGTGGAGCTGCTTAAGGAAGCTCTCGGTCTGAAGTAGCAGTAACAGCAGCCTTCCAAATGGAAGGCTGCTTCTTTTGTATGCAACATGCCTTAGGTGGAAGGATGCGAAGAGGACGTGGGCGAATCAGGCATTAAGGTAACAGTAGCCTCTAGTTGCCTTGAGTCTAGGAGGTGATCGTATTCGGCGCAGGAACCATGGCCGCAGCTTCGCGCGCTTGACTGTCCTTCTGGTCATTGCCACAGCTGTCATAATTGGCGCTGTCTACGTTGCATCGCGGTACAGCCCAGTCAAGCTTCAGCCGCCACACATCACAGCACCATGGGAGAAACCCCTGGAGGTTCCGGGCATCGAGTTCACCCACGATCAGGACGGCGATGGCCTCAACGATCTACGCGACTTCGTCCAGGGGGCGAAGGATGAGGTCAAGCGTGTTCCCCGCTACCGTAGCGATTACTATGACGGGGGCTATCCGCCATCCAACGAGGGGGTCTGTACTGACGTAATCTGGCGCGCCTTTCGGGATGCGGGGTATGACCTAAAGACCTTGGTTGACAAAGATATCCGGGAAAACCTGTCGGAGTACTGGCGGGTGGAGGGCAGGCCTGAGCCCAACATTGATTTTCGTCGGGTGCCCAACCTTGACGTCTTCTTCAAGAGGTATGCGCAAGTGTTGACCACCGCGGTCGTTCCCGGCGATGTGGAGAACCTGAAGGAGTGGCAACCTGGCGATATCGTCGTCTGGGATCGACCGATCGAGCATATCGGGATCATCTCTGATCGTCGGCGTAAGGATGGTGTTCCGTACGTGTTGCACAACGCCGGTCCAGTGGCTAGCGAGGCGGATATCCTCCAGACCTGGCGGTCAAAGCTGATCGGGCACTATCGGTTTCCGAAAGCAGACTAATCGCGGCAGAACAATGTGGAAGGGCACAGCCTCGTTGGCTGTGCCCTTCGTGATGCACCGGATGATGAATGGTAGATGGCGCGAACCCTCATTCAATCTGCGAAGCCGCAACCCGCTGGCAGCGGTCAGCGGTGGTCCTGAGGTAGTAATCATCGATTTCGAAACCAACGAATGACTTCTGCAGACGAACCGCTGCCAAGGCTGTGTTTCCCAAACCCATAAAGGGGTCCATCACCACCTGACAGCGATCGATCCCGTGCAGGCGGATGCACATCTCCGGCAGCTTGGGGGGGAAGGTGGCAGGATGCGGACGCTCTTTCTCCCGACTTTGAATGGTAATGTAAGGGATAAACCAGGTATTACCCCGGCAGCGGCGGTCGAGCTTGGCACCCTGCCAGCGCTTGACATTTGATTTGTCCTGATAGGGAACACCGACACTCAGACGATCCAGGGGAACATTGCCCGCTTTAGTGAAATGGAAGATATACTCATGGCAGTCATTGAGGAAGCGGGGACTGTTGATCGGCTTGTAGTGCCCCACGGCGACGTCGCCGCGGATATTGGGGTAGTGCCCCATGTCTTCTCTGCTGAGCGCAATAGACTTGATCCAATGGATAGTATTCTGCAGGCTGAGATAGGGGCGGATGGCCATCACCACCTCGAACGGCACCCAGGGATCAGTGGGTTTGGAGCCGATATTGAGGAAGAACGAACCCTCGTCGGAGAGCACCCGGCGCAGCTCCTGAACCCATCGGCTTGTCCAGTTCAGGTACTCGGCCCGCGAGATGCTATCGTCATAGGTGTTGTAACTGATACCTAGGTTGTAGGGAGGCGAGGTGACGACGACGTCAACCGAGCCTTCGGGGAGGCTCCTCATCCCCTCGATACAGTCCTGTAGGTACAGGTCAGCAGAGCCATGTGGGAAACTCAGTTCAAGCGGCTTCATGGTCACCTCTTACGGATGTGTAATCGTTCGTAGTAAATTCGCTATTGGATGCGATCTTCCTGCCTGAGGTCACCCGACCATCGGGACTGACTGACATTTGGCACCACAGACCGAGCAGGACAAAAGGGATTCTTGTCATCGCTATGGAATGAGTTGGGGTATGTTTGTTGTATAGACCGGCATCTACGACAACGACTTAGAGCGAAGGCAATTCTAGGGGATAGCGAAGGTGGAACAATGACTATATCGATAGAAGGCAGAGATCAGCTCATAGAAATAGAACTCTCGATCGCCAGTAGAATCCGAGAGAATGTGGCCAAGGCGGTGGTGGGCAACGGTGATGCCATAGAACTGCTCCTGGTCGCACTGGCTTGTGATGGCCATGTTCTGATGGAGGATGTTCCGGGGACGGGCAAGACAACGTTGGCCAAGGCATTTGCCCGATCCTTGGGTCTGGAGTTCAGACGTATTCAGTGCACTCCCGATCTTCTGCCCTCAGATGTGACTGGGATCAACTTCTACAGTCCCAAACAAGGAGAGTTCGAGTTTCGCCCCGGACCGGTCTTTACCAATATCCTGTTGGTGGATGAGATCAACCGCGCGACTCCAAGGACCCAGTCCAGCCTCCTGGAGTGCATGGGCGAGCAGCAGGTGACCATCGATGGCGAACGACGCCAACTTGCTGCCCCTTTTTTGGTGCTTGCCACTCAGAACCCGATCGAGTATGAAGGGACATTTCCGCTGCCAGAGGCACAGCTCGACCGGTTTCTCATGAAGCTTCGCTTGGGTTACCTCAGCTATGATGATGAGAAGCAGGTTCTGTCCCAATTCGCTACCGCAAATCCCCTGGAGAAGATCGCCCCGGTGGCGTCACCTGATGAGATACTAGCACTGAAGAGGGCTGGGGAGCACGTAACGGTCAGCGATGCGGTTCTTGGCTACACCCTAGCCCTGGTCAAGGAGACCCGCAGACATGCCGAGATCCGCTTGGGTGTTAGTACCCGTGGCTCCCTGGCCATGGTCAAGGCGGCCAAAGCCCTGGCGGCACTGCGCGGTCGGGGGTACGTTCGCCCTGACGACATTAAGCTTCTCGCCCAGACTGTGTGGGCGCATCGCCTCGTTTTATCCACGCAAGCGAGGATCAAAGGTCGCGACGCGCATGGGTTGATCGAGCAGGTGCTGAGCTCTGTCCCGGTACCGGTTCTGGATGAACCCGGAACTCTGCCTGAAGCATGATGCGCGAGGAGTGGATTACAGGGCTACTGGGAGTACTGGGCATATTCGGCTTGGTTATCAGGGAGTACATCATGGTCTTCCTGTGCGCGGTCTTGCTCTTAGCCCGCTATGCCTCGCGAGCATGGACCCAGTGGAGCTTAGCCCACCTCAGCTATCGACGAGAACTGTCCAGCCTGCGAGCCTGGCCCGGCGAGAGGGTCAGACTGACCATCGAGATCGAGAACGACACGCTGGTCCCGATCCCTTTTCTGGAGTGTCAAGACGAGTTTCCAGAGGGTATTGTCGTCGAGAAGGGGCGATTGCTTGGTCATCATAAGCAGCGGCGTCGCATCCTCTACAATCTGCTCGGCTTACGCTGGTATGAGCGCATTCGGCGCCACTACCACCTGAGCGGGGACCATCGCGGTCGGTTTCTATTCGGACCAGTGGAACTGATGACGGGAGATCTACTGGGGCTCGCCAGCCACTCGGGCCGACAGGAGACCACCGTTCAGCTGCTGGTCTACCCGCGCATATATGCGATGGATGATCTGCCCGTTGTTTGGCGCTCGCCATCGGGGACCAAGACCATACGCAGCTGGCTGCTGGAAGACCCGACCTTGTATGGTGGGACACGGGAGTACACCTCCAGGGACCCCTTCAACCGTATCGAGTGGAAAGCCTCAGCACGGTCACAGCAGCTCAAGGTGCGCATCTTCGATGCTTCTGTGGACCGAGCCTTGATGATCGCGCTCAATCTCTCCACTCATGATCGACCTTGGGAAGGAGTTGACCTCGAGGTTCTCGAGTGGTCGATCTCGGTTGCAGCCAGCATCGCCTCCGGCGCGCTTGAATCCGGCCACGGGGTCGGATTGATCACCAATCACTATCAGGTCCCGACCATCGAGAGCGTACGGGGTCCTGAGCAGGCTACACGGATCCTCGATACTCTAGCTGCTATCGACCTATTGACCACCTGGCCGACCCCTGGGATCGTTCCCCGTTCCCTGACACAGGTGCGAACTGGCGAAAGCCTCATTCTGGTCACACCTAGGCTCGATGAGGCATTGGTGGTGGAACTGCGGGGGGCAGTAAGCGGATCAAACAAGCGACCAACGATCGTATATACCGGTGCCCAGCCGCCCGTGGAGCTTGGCGAGGTGGGGTTGGCGTGGATACCAAAGGAGGTGAGCGGTGATGAGATCAGTCAACTGGGCTGAGATGCTGCTCCCTGCCAGTGCATCGCTCGCCTCAGTCAGCTCTGCCTACCCCTGGGTGCTGCTCTTCGGGGGCGATCGCCCGATGCCGCTGGGGCTCTGCTTCACGACTTCGGTCTTTGCCCTTCTCGTGGCGCGCCTCTCGTACCGCCTGCCCTGGCAGCGGGCGCGCAGGCTGCTGCTAGTTGCCAGCGGGATCCTCACCGCTGTCCTCACCGTCTGGTGGCTCCATGGGAGTTCGGGTGCAGCGGCTTGGTGGTCTACCTACTGGCTCGGGTGGATCGGCCATGGTGGGGTCGGGCACTCCCTATTCCAGACCGAAACCGTCATCCTCACTGTTCTGTACTGGTCCACATTGGGCTTGGCTGACTGGGGATGGGGAGAGGTCGAAGCACGCCAGTTGCTCACACGCGGGTTAGTTGCCATCATGCTCTACACCACTGCCGCCAGACTGGTGGGCATCTCCGCTGCAGGCGAAGCAGGGCAGATGGCGACGCCCTATATCGCCCTTTTCTTGGGCAGTGTGTTCATGACCCTTGCACTGGCGCGCGCCCGCACCGTTCGTCAACGAGGACAGCAAAAAGGCGTCGAGCAGACGACCCTGACCTACTCCTGGTTGCCTTTGGCCGCGCTGCTCATCCTGTTCGCCGTGCTCGCCGGCTCCCCGCTTCTGCCCCTTGGGCTGGGGTTAGTGCTGTCCGGGTTTCGGCTGCTCGTTAGCCTGGTGTTGACGGCGATCGCCATCCCCATCGGCTATCTCGCCGAGTGGGTGATCACCGCTGTCCGGCAGATGATGAAGGGTCAGCCGCTGGAACAGCAGCCACAGGTATTCCGGATGGGCGATGAGCTACGGCAACTGCAGGAACAGTTGCAGAACCAGCCGCAGGAGACCCCGCTCTGGGTGAGCATCGCCTTTGCGGTCGTGGTGGCCGTGGTTGTGATGGTCATCGTGGCACGAAGAATTAGCCTTACTAACCAACGTGATGATGGGACGTTCGAAGAGGAGAGAGAGTCGCTGCATCCCAAGCTGAACCTGCTGGCCACGTTGCGCAGGTTCGCTAGCAGACGGCCTCGGTCGTTGGCCGGGCGCAAGAGGTGGCTGGTGGGTTCCATCGAGGAGCTCTACCTATGGCTGCTGCGGATGGGTGTGCAGGTCGGGCGGCCGCGGCAGAGCCACGAAACCCCACTGGAGTATCAGCGTGTGATGGCTGATCGCTGCCCTGAAAGGGCATTGGCCATCGCTCAGGTGACCGACGCTTTCGAACGCTCCAGGTATGGCAACGAGACCATATCGCAGGATGAACTCAGCAGACTGGCTGCAGCTAGAGAGCTACAAGAACCAGGTTGTTAACTAAGGGGTCAGACCCCTTAGTTAACAACCTGTCGCAGTGGAGGAGACGACATGGTAGATAATTGGGGTCAAAGGCTGAGCCTACGGGTGGCTGATGAGAGCGATGTGCCCCAGCTCAGAGTGTTGGTCAATGCGGCGTATCGTGAGTTGGCGGAGATGGGGCTAAACTTCACCGGTACCTACCAGGACGAGGCCGAGACGCGAGCTCGAATGCAGGGTAAGGAGGTCGTCCTAGCCCACGTGGATGGTGTCTTGGTCGGTACCGTCTCGCTCGGTGTGGAGCAGGATGATGGTCAGCTACCAGTTCTCTACATCGGCCAATTTGCCGTTGCTCCGGATCACAAGCGGCGCGGGATTGGTCGGTTCCTCCTCAACCATGCTGAGCAACGAGCGCGAGAGCGCGGGGTTACCCGACTGCAGCTGGATACAGCCGTCCCCGCTCAGCACCTGGTGCGGCTCTATCAGAGCTTGGGCTATCAAGTGATCGACGAGGTGCAGTGGGGGGGGAAGACCTACCGCACGTATATCATGGAGAAACGGCTTGAGTAGCGAAACAACTGAACTTCGGGGTCAGACCCCGAAGTTCAGTTGTTTCGTTTGCTGTTATCTTTCGCGGAACTCATCCACTACCCACAGATCACCCTCGCTGTGGAGGGTGGCGGCGTAGCCGTGGGGGATGCGGGGGATATCCAGCGTGCCGACTTGACCTCTGGACAGAGTATACAGGATGGCGTTGAGCGAGTAGGCGTGGGCAACGATGATAATGCGTTTGCCCCAGTGGCGACGGACCGTCATCTCGAACCCGCGCATCACCCGCTCCTGAAGATCCTGCAAGGTCTCCAGGCCTGGAAAGGCGCCATCGGGATACTTGGCGTCCATCTCTGTATAGAGGTGGCCGGAGGCGGTGCCCAGGTCACGTTCGGCGAACTCGCCACAGGTTTGGATCTGATCGATACCCACCGCCTGCCCGATAGTCTCCGCTGTTTGGTAAGCGCGGGAGAGCGGGCTACTGAAGATCAGGTCCCATTCCTTCATCTGAACCACCTTAGCGGCATCCTGGGCCTGGCTTCGACCGGTCTCATTGAGAGGTACGTCCAGCCGCCCCTGGAACCTGCCCTCTAGATTCCAGGCGGTCTCTCCGTGGCGTATCAGGCAGATAGTTGTCACGAACACATTCCTCCAGTTAGTGCTGATTGCCGTGGCGAAGCCCATTATACAGCATGTCCCAACTGATAGGTAGACAGATGTGAGTGGCCAGTTGGCTTGTCTAGACCTCTCGTGGTAGTATATGGGTTAATGGCACTGCCTACGATGCAAATAGGGGGGAAGAAGATGAAGATTGACTTCAAGAAGGAGATGAAGGAGCTTTACACAGCTCCGGTCGAGACGCCGAAGGTCATCCATGCTCCAGCACTCAAGTATCTGGCTATCGATGGCCATGGTGATCCTAACAGCAATCCCGAGTATCAGAGCGCCGTGGAGGCGCTTTATAGCCTTTCCTACACCATAAAGTTCCGGTTGAAGAAGGAAGGGCTGGACTATGTGGTCGCTCCGCTGGAGGGGCTTTGGTGGACCGACCAGATGAAAGACTTCAGCATCGAGAATAAGAGCATCTGGAACTGGACGATGATGATCATGCAGCCAGCGCAGCTCAGTGAAGAGACCTTTGCCGCCGTGGGGGAAGAGCTAAGGAAGAAAAAGAGCATTCCTCAGCTCGCTAATGTTCGGCTCTGCAGCTTCGAGGATGGACTAGCTGCGCAGGTCATGCATCTTGGACCCTACAGCGCTGAAGGCCCCACTGTCGAAAGGCTGCACCACTTTATAGCTGAAAACGGGTACGAGCTCCGTGGGAAACACCGTGAGATCTACCTCAGCGACCCCAATCGTACCGCCCCAGAGAAGATGAGGACGATCATTCGGCAACCGATTAGGCGTAACTAGGCCTGTGCACTTGGTATACCGTCAGTGGCGGTAGGTGGACCCATGGGTAAACGGAGAGGAACCACAGCTCGCCATAGCGGGTTGTGGTTCCTCGGTTTCTGACGCGGGTCAGAGCCATTCCATCCTCTTTTTCATCCTTACAGCAGTGTAGGCCAGCTGGAACCCTGCGCGGACGAGGTTGCGCTCCGAGGAAGACCCTGGTCTTGCCATGACTGTCGCCAACTCAAAGCCTGCTTTCGCCGCGGCGTGCAGACGTGCCTCAATGAGAACGGTCTGCACCCGCATGCCGCGATATGCGGGCAGTGTGCTGGTAGTCGACAAGGTGGCAATATCGCCCAGAAGGTTGAGCATGGCGCCTCCAGCAATCTCGTCATTAACCCGGGCGAGGTAGCAGATGGTCTTGGGGATATGGAACTGCGTGACGAAGATGCGCCGAGACGAGTCGCTGACCGGACCCCCATCAGCAAATCCAAGGGCAACAGTCTCGGCCCATAGGTCAGCCTGATCGGGTAAGGCGACGGTGATCTCGACCGTGGGGTTAGGCTGGATCGGCGACGGGACGCGGTTAAGCGAACGGAGATAGACATTGTCAAACTCGCTGATGCCATAGCCCCGCCCGGCAAGCAGATGAAGCAATGAGGGGTCAACTAAGGGGCAGAGCATGAGATCGGGGATAAGACCGCGGTCTGAGAAGAACCGCTCAAGGTTATCCATCGCCGCTTCCGAGACCGCTCCCTTCATCCCCAGCCCCCTGGCGCCGCTGACGGGGCAACCTGGTTCAGTGAACACCGCGTACCCACCGGCGATCTCTTCGACGCAAGCACCCGACGCGGGATATAGTCTGGATCTTGTATGGGCATGTTCACTTGAAACCAGGGCGTATTTGGTCTCTAGGTGACGAGCGAGCGATGGATTAACGAGAACAGGATGCATGGGGACCCACTCTCCTTCGACTGAGCTATCTGCCTACCTTGGTCTCTTATGGTACTCCTGTCATTACGGGACGACCGTCCTTAGCACTGACGGTATGCGCCTCGATATCGTCTGCGGAGCCAATACGGCCTTGAGGTTCCGATGATCAACCCTGCCTGAAGCGCACCCGTTGTCCTTGTCCCATCGATCTGGTATTCTGGAATTGTTCTCCACATAGAGCTGGTTTCCTGCCGCTAGTGCTGTGTGGTGCTAATGGTGGGCATTGGAAAGCACATTGCCGACAAGGAGTGGTGTGGCATGGGATCACGGAAAGCAGGCTTCGGGGGATCGGTCGTTCTCACGATACTGCTTACGGCTCTGGTGGGGTGCTCCCCGCAAGCAGCAACCCCACCGGCCGCACCTACCGTCAACGTTGCTCCACCGGCCGTACCAGCCCCAGTTGCCCCAGCGCCGATAGCGAGGCCGCCGAGTCCCACCACGACACCGCTGCCTCCTTACGCGGGACAGCCTATCATACGACCCGATGTAGGGAGTAAGCAACCCGCCTCCGCTCCGTTGTACACGGTTGATGACTCGGAGACAGGCTACGAGGTTAGCCTTCTAGCTGGTTCGGTACAGAATTTCCTCTTTGAGTGGGCTACCGACGAGTTGCTGATCGTAGGGCAGCAGTTGCCCGAAGGTGGCCAGATCGTCGACCTCCGTGACAAACAGATAGTCGTGCCTGGAACGGACCAGAATGCCCTTCAATTGCCGCAAGGCCTCTCTGCAGACGGGCAGCGCGTGGCCTTCACCAGGGGTAACCAACTGGTCGTCCAGGATCGGCGGTCCGGCCAAGAGCGCTCATGGACAGTAGCTGTACTCTCCAATGAGGTGCGCCGGATCGGTACCGATTTCCTCTCCTGGTCGCCAGATGGCAGATATCTGCTCGGTTCGTGGTATCCCTTGCTATGGCGGGATACGGGCTTTCTCACCAGCAAGCTTTGGGTGCTAGACTATGAGAGTGGCGATCTGAGAAGCATTGCTTCTGCCACTGGCCACAGGCCGAATACCGAGCCCATTTGGTCGCCTCAGGGCGACCAAGTAGTGGTACGGCAATTCATGGGGGGTTACAAAGGTGCGCCTTACCCGTATGACTACCTTCTGATCGACCTGAAGGGTGCAAGCTCAGAAGTCATTGTCTCCTGCCCAGTTGGGGGATTACTGTACGACTTCCGCTGGGATACCGACGGCAAAGTGGTGCCAATGGCAAGGCTCACTGGCCCAGGAAAAACTAGGATAGTGGGCTATGATCCCTATCTTCAGCTTTATGAGAATATGACAGCTGATGATGGTGGGGCTACATATCCCGAAGTGCACTTCCTAACTATTGATGGGCAGGTCAAGGAACGCATTGATCTCCGGCCTGCGTTCCAGGAGCAGGGCATCGCCATCGATGAGAAACATTTCGTCTGGAATAGCAAGCTGCTCACACCAGATAGCAGGTACCTACTCCTAGAAGGCCAGGTAGCCAAGCGCGACGATATGGCTCAGCCAACCAGCTTCATGTGTGTGATACCCATGGATACCTTGGTCCCGCACCTAGTCTTTCCCGGCCAAAGAAGCGATCACTTCATCGATGCCAGCTACCGCTGGCACGACAACAAGGTATTGGTAGCCTCCGAGGATGGGTTAGCAATGGTGGATCTGGTGACGCTGAAGCAGACTGCTCTGCTTAACGATAGCGGCATACTGGTTGCCCGTTGGCTGGACGATCATGTGGTCTACGCTACCATATGCGAGGTCGGCATTGTCCATCCAGATGGCAAGCGGCAGAAAATACTGACTGTGGCGGATGATGAGGAGTTTGGTGCCGCAAAGCTCTCACCTTCGACGAAATACCTCGCTATCCAGAGGTGGCGCGCTGGCAATGGCAGCGGGGATGTTCTTGCCTTGGAGATTGTGGCCATCAGGTGATAGCCCAGAGACTCCAGGGGCTGGGGGGCAAAAGTCGGGCGCTACGAACTGAGGTAGTAAAAGGAGCTTGGCAGAATATGATTACCACCGAACTATGGCGTGAAGTTATCGCCAATTGGCTAGGTGAACCCGTGATAATGTGTGAGGCGCACGAACTGCGTAACTGGTCTCAGTCGCGGGTCTTGCGGATCTCGATCGTGGCAGGCGGCACTCAACGAGTGATCTACGCCAAACAGGCGCGAGCAGAACATGCCAGGGAGGCGACCATCTATCAGCTGGCAGCCCATGTGGAGGGTTTTCCCGCGCCCCGTGCGTTCAGCACTGTCATGGATGGGGAAGACTGGCTCTTGATCGAGCAGGCCGCAGGCGAGCAACTCTCGCGCTGTGGGCAGATCAGTCGGTATCACGATGCTATTAAGGGGCTGGCCGCATTCCATCAGCAATCGCTTGACGAGCACTGGCTAGATCGGCTCATAGACCTGGATCATCTAGTCCAGCAAGTTGACGGGCTAGCAGGAACGGCTATCGCCACCGCACAGGCTCGCGCTGCCGCAGGAGTCTTCACCGCGCTGGATCATCCCCTCGCCACCAGGGTGCAGGACCAACTTGCCAAGCGCTGGCCCGTCATTCACGACGAGCTGGCCCGCTATCCCCAGAGCTTGATCCACGGGGACTGTCACAGCGGCAATATCTTCATCCAGGACGCTAGGATCCAATTCGTCGACTGGGGTACGGCGGCCGTTGCACCGGGGCTTGTTGATCTCGTGGGGCTGCTGGATGTGGCGGCACGGATGAAAGATGAGATCGGTTCCCATGAGGCTCTGAAGGAGCTCTACTGGGTGCAGCTCTCCGCAGAGGCGCGCCAACGGTATGGGAACCTCGCGCGGGCTTATCAGGTGCTCCGGATCGTTCGGAGCTTATTTGAGCTCGACTGGTTCTCCCGTACTTATGATGACTATGGTGGTCGCGCCAATCGCGAGCTCGCCATTATTTCCGAGGCGCTAAGCTCACTCGTATAGCAATGGCATCTCGTGACTAGGCCTGACCGGTCCGCAGTCAGGCCTGCCCTGCTCTCAGTGATATTGCTCTCACTGTCGGTCACGAGGTAAAATAAGGTAGCAGCTCTGACGACACGGCTAGAGTGTGAGACATGGGGGTGGCAGCATGAGGGTGCTTGTGATCGGGGCCGGGGTATTGGGGAGCGTCTATGGAGCTAAGCTGCAGGCGTGTGGACACGCGGTCGCAGTGTTGGCTCGAGGGGAACGTCTTCAGGAACTGCGGGAGCACGGTATCGTGCTCGTCAATGTGGATAGCGGTGAACAACTGGTGTCGCCAGTTACCGTCATTGAGTGTCTGGAAGCGGATGACCGCTATGACCTGGTTCTGGTTGTGGTACGGAAAAACCAGCTGGCGTCGGTGCTGCCGATTATTGCGGATAACGTGAGCCCCAATGTTCTCTTCATGGTCAACAACCCGTCAGGTCCAGACGAGATGATCCAGGCGCTCGGGGCGGAGAGGGTAATAATAGGCTTCCCGGGTGCGGGTGGTACCCGGGAAGGGCACGTGGTAAAGTATCGCCAGGTCTCAAGACGTCTGCAGTGCACTACCATAGGCGAGCTGGATGGGAGCCAGAGCGGGCGCGTGCGCGAGATCGCCGAGCTTTTGCGGCGTGCGGGCTTTGCGGTGGCTGTCAGCCTTCGCATGGATGCTTGGCTTAGGACCCACGTGGCTCTGGTCAGCCCCATCGCCAATGCGATCTACATGGCTGGTGCCAAGGGAACCGACCTCGGTGCGGACGGTGAAGTGCTCCGACTCATGGTCGGAGCGGTCAAGGAAGGGCTAAGGGTGCTGGATCGCCTTCAGATAGCGGTGGAGCCACGCAAGTATCGAGTGTTGCAGTGGATCCCCGAGGGTCTGCTAATCAGTATCGTTCGTCCCCGCATCGGTACTCCCCAATGGGAGCTGACCGTGGTGAAACATGCCTTGTCAGCTCGCGATGAGATGAAGTGCCTGTCAGACGAGTTTCAGCGCTTGGTGAAGAGGTCTGGAATTCCTACGCCCGCTCTTAACGAGCTGCACTCACACTGCTAGTCGCGGGGCGGGAAAGCAAATGGAGGAAGTGAAGCCTATCTCTAGTTTTAGGGCTAGAGATAGGCTTTTCTCGTTATTGCTCCGTTTTCCGCCAGGGTTATTCTGGGTTCATCAAATGACTGTGACAGAACTATGAGACCATGGTTGCTGCATCTGGACGCTTAGGTAGCAGGAGTTCCCAGCCACTTTGTGGAATGAACGCCTGTCAAATGGAAGGGAGGACTCGCTATGTCGGACAAGCTGGTTAAGCGGATTGATACAGTGTTCCTGCCAGTTAGGGACCTAGATGACGCCATCGACTGGTATACAGGTGTGCTCGGTCTGACCATGCGTTGGAAAGCAGAAGGATATGTGTGTCTGAACATCGGTGAGACACCACTGACCATCTTCGAGAAGAAGGACCACGCTCCTGGCGATGACCATCCCTTGTTCAACTTCTATTCCGATCAGATCGATGCAGTATACAAGAGGTTACATGCGGCAGAGGCAGATCTTGGCGCCATGGAGACCCATGGCGGGCTCCGACACTTCCGCTTCCGCGATCCCGATGGCAATCCACTGGAGGTCTGCTGGTGGGACGAGAACGCAAACGACTAGGAGCGATGTGATGAGATGGGAAAGTGTGGAGACTGCTTGGCGTGCATGTTATGAAGAAGCCTGGGAGGCCCATGGCCATGGATCGGTGCCGATCGGTGCTGTGGTTACTGACGCCTCGGGAGAGATCATCGCTCGCGGCCGCAACCGTATTGGCGACACTGAGGCGCCGCAGGGGCAGGTCTGTTCTGGGCAACTGGCTCATGCCGAGATGAATGCGCTTCTGCAGCTTGATCGGCGCATCCACCATGTGCATTCCTGTACGCTGTGGACGACTATGGAGCCTTGTCCGCTCTGTTTCGGGGCGCTCTACATGTCGGGCGTGCGGAACTTGCGCTATGCTACTCGCGATCGTTACGCTGGGAGTACCAACCTATACGGTGCAACCGAGTACCTTAAGCGCAAATCACTAACGATCCGAGGGCCAGAGCCCGAGCTAGAGTTGCTGCAGATGGTAATTAAGGCCGACTACCTGCTCCGCTATGCACCCGGCGAGGGGACAGAGAGGCTGCTGAAGGTGTATGCCTTGGATTTCCCTGAGGGTATTGCCCTTGGGCGGCGGTGGTTTGACGAGAGTATCCTGCCGCAGGAGCGCGAGCGAGGAACACCTATCGGCGTCATCGCCGATAGGGTCTGGAACAGCACGCAGACTGGGTGAACTATATGAGATCAGGGAGGTCCCACCTGGACACGCCCTGATTCTTTAGAACTTTAGATTGGTGGCGGTTGCGAGCTTGGCGCAAAAGCTGCCCAAGAGTAGGTTGTGGTGAGCGATGATCTGCGCTGAGAGTGTCCGGCAGATCGAGCGGAATAGATCTCAAACACCTCTATAGGTCAGGGCGGACGGAACGCCAAGAGTTGTTGCTCGGCGACAGCAGTGGGGAGTAGCAGGATATTCCATTTGCTACGACGAACCTGAAGGTGTGCTATCACGGCGTGGACCATCAGATTCCAAGTGTCATCGGGGGAGAGTGAAGGGATTGGGAGACTATGAACTGATCGCCTATTGCGGGATCAGGTGTGCGGAGTGTCATGTCTATGTCGCCACGATCAACAACGATCACGCCTTGGCGGAGAAGACCGCCCGCGAGTGGACTGAGTCCTCCGGAGTTCCTCATCGTGCTGAGGATATGCGCTGTCTGGGGTGCAAGTCCGACGAAGTCTTTCGTTGGTGTAAAGAGTGTGGGGTTCGCGGCTGTGCCGCCGGCAAGGAGCGCCAGACCTGCGGCCACTGTGTGGGCTATAAGGGTTGTGCGACCATTGCCGAGTTCCTCAGCCATTTACCCAAAGAGAAAGCGTTTTTGGATGCCATCAACCACTCAACGGCTTCCCGGCAGGAGCACTGGAGTATCCGCCGCTCGTAACAAGCTGATCGCCCCTGCTAGAGTGGTTGGGCGCGTGATGCGGAGAAGTTACCCCCACAAACCCATCAGCAACCATTGAACTTATCTAGCAGGATGTTAGGATAGGTGATAGGAGGTGGTTACTGTGAAGGGACTTATTCGTCTGCTTCTCGTGGCAGTGCTGATCGCGGCAGCGCTCTACTATGGCGGCAACGCCTACCTACGGCGGACGCTTAACACTGATATCGACATTCGGGACTTGGTGCGCGTCAAAGATACGGTTCAGGATTTCATACGCTCACAGTCACCTCAAGAGGCGAAAGAGGCCTTAGCCCGTAATGCCAAGACGGTGCAACTAGCGATCGAAAAGGGTCTGGTTACAGCGCGCCAGATCGATGAAGCACAACTGAAGCTGGAAGAGATGATTCGCGACAAGGCCCCCTTTGACAGGATGACTCTCGCAGATAAATACCTGAAGGGCAAAGTCAGTGCCGCTGACTATGCTCAGGTGCAGTCAATCTTGGCCAGCGGCGAGATCGGGCTGAGCGATTGGTCAACACTAATCCGCATCGCGCAAAAGGCGCGCTGATATCCGAGCGGGTAGCATGACCCGCCGGTTTTTGGGGGTACCGTATGGAGCTCCGTGGCAAACGTGTCACACTCAAGACGGTCGATGAGAGCGACCTCGACTTCCTGATGAGTTTTTGGAACAATGGCGCGAATATGATCTAGAACGGCTGGCCCAATGGTCTCGGCATCGACCGATCCTATATGGACCGTTACTGGGCGAAGATCAGCGCCCAGATGGCGGAGACCAATAACCTACTGTTACGCATGGTGATCCTGGACCCCAACGGCAACAGGATCGGCGAGATGGCCATGGACCGTATCACTAGAGGAACCAAATATAACCTCGCCTATCCCGTCCCCCGTGAGCGCATGGGCGATATCGATATCAAACTCGACAGTACCACCCGTGGAATGGGCTATGGCACCGATGCACTGAGGACACTGCTCGAGTATGGCTTCGATGCCCTGGATATCGATGAGATCATTGTCGAGCCAGAGCAGAGTAATCTGGGAGCACTGAAGCTCTACGCCAAGCTGGGCTTCAAGTCTCAAGGGATCAGATACTGGCATAAGACCTCAGCGGGGATGGATCTACACTGTGAGATCTGGGTCTGCCATCGCGACGATTTCTTCACGGCAGTCAAGGCATGAATCAGAGGGCTTGTACCTTTTTCGAGAAGGTACGGCCCTCGCTTTATCTTGCTACCCTGATCACGTGGAAGGAATACCCATCTGGTGGCGAGAATACCTGTGGGTCCTCGATATCAGAACATGGGAGGGAAGACTTGATGCGTTACCGCACGTTTGGAGCGGTCGGCTGGGAGGCATCTCTGCTTGGCTTTGGCTGCATGCGCCTACCGACGCTGGATGGAGATGAGAGCAAGATCAACGAGGCAGAGGCGATCCACATGATCCGCCATGCCATCGACGGCGGGGTCAATTACGTGGACACCGCTTATAACTATCACCGCCAGCAAAGTGAGGTGGTCGTGGGCAGAGCGCTCCTGGACGGTTACCGTGAGCGTGTCCGTTTGGCAACCAAGCTGCCGGTCTGGTTGGCCAAACGCTATGAGGACTTTGATCGTCTTCTAAACGAGCAGCTCCAGAAGCTCCAGACCGACCATATCGACTTCTATCTGCTGCATTCACTCAATCGGCAGATGTGGACAGCGGCTAGAGATCTGGGGGTTCTGCGCTTTCTAGACCAGGCACTGGCCGACGGGCGTATTCGCCACGCTGGTTTCTCCTTCCACGACAGTGTGGATCTGTTCCATGAGATCGTTGATGCCTACCCTTGGACCTTCTGTCAGATCCAGCTCAACTATGTCGACCAGGACTATCAGGCTGGCCTGATCGGACTTCGCTATGCTGCCGAGAAGGGGCTGGCTGTCATCATCATGGAGCCGCTCAAGGGCGGCAAACTGGTTCAACGTATCCCCGAAGAGGCTCAGGCTGTATGGGATCGTGCCGCGTTCCGACGCAGCCCGGTGGAGTGGGCTTTCCACTGGATCGCCAGCCATCCTGAAGTAACTGTGATCTTGAGTGGGATGAGTACGGTACAACAAGTGGAAGACAACCTCGGCATCATGTCGCGAGTGCTGCCCAATGGGCTAAGCAGTGATGAACTCAGCCTGGTTGATGAGGTCAAAGCGGTCTATGATGCCAAGGTCAAGGTGGGCTGCACCAGTTGCCAGTACTGCCTGCCATGCCCCCAAGGTGTCCTAATCCCAGATATCTTTGAGTTCTACAACAACTATTCTATGTTCAACGCCCATGAAGAAGCCCTGGGCTACTACAACTGGATGAGAAAGGGCAAACACGACGCCTCGGTCTGTGTCGAGTGCGGTCACTGTGAAAGCCGTTGCCCACAGTCCCTGCCCATCATCCGCCACCTTAGGGAAGCGGCGCTGACTTTGGGTGGGGAAGAGTAAGCTTTACTAGACGAACCAGTGCGGCTGAATCTAAGGGGGTTGTCTACGAAGCGAGACAACCCCCTCTGCTATTGCTTTATGTGCGCAGACGCATCCGTCTGCGCCAAGAAGCACTGGCGGGCAGGAGATCGTCTGAACGAGCTCCTGCCCGCTGTCATACTCACAAGTCTGTCCGAACAAACTCCCCTGCAGTGATCAAGACGCGGCAATACTCTGCGTCCGATCGGTTGCTCCCATCTCGTATGTCAATCGATGGCTTCAGCTTTCTGCTGGAGATACGGAGGTTAATCTCATAGAAGCCCGCCCTTAGATTATCAAGGCGCAACGTCTGAAAGCCGCCCTCATTTACGGTAAACGTGTTGGTGGCGACAGGAGTCTTCGCATCATCCGCGCTCAGTCGGTTGATGGTGTACCTCACTGTCTGCGCACGCTTGTCGAAGCTGGTGACCATCAAGCGTACGGCGTTGCTTAGATGCCTTATCTCAAAAGAGGCGCTGGTCAGTCTTCGCGGCATGCTCATCGCCTCCTTCCGCTACCACTATATGAGGAGGGATAATGGCGTGTGCGTCGCGCGCGGATCTAGCCAGTTTGGCTGATGGGCCAAGGGCACGCGGTGCCTGGCACTAAGTTGTTTAGTTGCTCGCGCTGACACAGTTTCCCGTCGGGACGCATATGATAGATCACGATAAAACGATCCGTAGGGGAGGAGCAGGATGGCTACACTGGGTTCGATCCCTCAGGTGTGTGCTACGTGCATGTGGTGGGTGGAGAGGTCGGAGACCGAGCTCTCGTCCGCCACCGACGTAAGCGAAGGAGATTGCAGCTGCCCCTGTGGCGGTCTCCATGGCATTCCGCTTAAGCGAAGCGCTTCGTGCGACTGCTGGCGTAGCCAAAGCTGATCGCGCTGAGGAGTCCGCCTCTAAGGTCGGTGAAAGGTGCACACGAAGACCGGTTCGGTACTGGCTGTACCCGAACCGGTCTTCTCCTGTTCATCATATAGGCGGATGCATTGCCGCCTCAGATTGCACCTTTCTTGAGCTCGGTTATCAGTCCATCGGCCGTACGCAGCGCCAGCGCCATGACCGTCTCAGTGGGGTTGCCACCGCCGCCGGTAACGAAGATGGGGGCACCGGTGATCCACAAATTCGGGATATCGTGGGTCTGGCCATAGGAGTTCACCACTGATCGATCCCGGTCATCACCCATGCGGCAACCTCCCATAAGATGGGCCGTGTCACTGGTCACAAAGGCAGGTTCACCGCCAGCCGCACGTAGGATCTCCTTTGCCTTGGCGATACCATGCTCGTACAGTCGCCTATCATTCTCACCGTAACTGAACTCCACCAGCGGGATCGGCATGCCATACTCATCACGATCGTTTGTTAGCACGATCTGATTGCTCAGCTCAGGCAGCACCTCGCCAACCAGAGTAATGCGTGCATAGAAGTTGAAGTCACGCATGGCGTCTGCCAGGGCTTGGCCCCAGAGCTTGGCGCTCTTGGCTAGGCCTTTGGCGACGGCAACCGGCCGAGCGCCATGGGCGTGCAGTGTGTAACCTCGCCTGAACTCCCGATCAGGGACGGTCTCGTAAAAGGCCTGTGTGGTAGCCAGCACCGGTGTCCCCTTGTACGGCCTGATCTCATCCGGGAACCTAGCATAGACATCGTGGCTGCTATGGGGCATGAAGCCTCTACCAACCATGCCACTGGTGTTGGCCAGGCCGCGCGGGTAGGCTGAGCAAGCTGATGCCAACAGCAGGCGGGGGGCCTCAATAACAAAGTTGGCCAGAACGACCACGCGTGCTCGTTGTTCATACTGCCTACCGTCATGGACGAAGGTCACACCCGTCACCGTTCCATGAGAGCCTATGTTGATCCTAGTTACCATGCAGTCGCTGAGAACCTCAGCCCCTTCTGCGATGGCCTTGGGGATATGGTCGATTAAGGTGCTGAACTTGGCGTTGGGCAGGCAGCCTTGGTTGCAGAAGCCCCGGTTGATGCAGGGTGGTCTGCCATCGAACGGTGCTGAGTTGATAGCCAACGGTGCCACCACGCTGGGGATCCCGAGACGCTCGCAACCTCGGCGGAAGACTTGCGCATTGGCACTGATCGGCTCACGCTCTGGATACGGATACGGGCCGTGGAAGGCTCCCCATGGGAACTCTTTCGGACCAGAGATAGCGATATCATGCTCCACTCTGGCGTAGTAAGGGGCGAGATCGTCATAGGATAGAGGCCAATCCTCGCCTACGCCATCTTGGCTGAGGGTATGAAAATCGCTGGGATGGAAGCGGAACATCACGCCGGTAAAGTGAGTCGTCCCACCGCCCACACCACGCCCGGAGTTGTTGTGTCCCAACGTGAGCGGGTCGCTGCCTCCGACATAGCGCGTCTCCATCCACCCTAGTGCGGTACTCATGGATAGCTCGTCGCTGGCGAAGTCGGTCTGTGGGTTCCAGAAGGGACCCGCTTCGATCAGTACCACCTTTAGTCCCGCTCGGCACAGTTCCAGCACTAGAAGGCCGCCAGCGGCACCTGCCCCTACGATACAGACGTCGGTTGCATCGCGGTACAGGCGGTGTTCGAGACTGTCATAGCGGTGGTCAGCGTAGTGGTCACAATGGTGATGGACGCGGTCGCTATCTTCCATGGCGCTTCGCCTCCCAAGGTTCAGTCAGCCCTAACTCCACACGCATATAGCCGCGCGGATAGGCGGGTCCGGCATAGCCAATCTCCGACCAGACCCAGGGATGTGAGTAGTAGGCAGACACAGTCTGAGATAGGAGCTGAGAAAAGAGCTCGCGTTGGTGCCACTGGTCCCAGACCGCGCTCTTGCCCAGGTTCCCCTGCTCAATAGCCGTCAAAAGAGCGTCCTGTTGGTCGGCGGTTATCCGGTCGAATGAGTTGCCGTGATGTTGTTGGCTGTGCTTTTCAATCTCTTCCAACCCCTGAGGAAGTAACTCGGAAAAAGGTGGTACGGATAGTTTTCGCTCAGCCTGACCGATCGGGCTGGATATCTGGCGGTCGAGGTGATCGACCAGATAGTCAAGGAGCTCCCGGCGATCGTCGGCGATAAGCCGAGTGAGCACGGCCCTAAGCGTTGTGATCTGCGCCTGACTGAGGGCCTTCGGTCCGCCGAAAGGTCCTAATCGTGATATCACGATCTCCCGAGTATGGGGATCCCATTCATGTTCTTCACTTAGGACCGAATAATCGGGGTAATGCGTCTTGACCGGCATAAATCGTCACCTCCAGAGCAGAGCGAGGAATCCCAGCAGTGCCAGCGCGGAAAACATCACCGGCAAGAAGGCAGGAGGTCCCTTCTCGAAATTTTGCTGCACATACCCTCCGATGCGGTTGCCTACACCTGCAAGGTGATAGTACAGCCCCATGATACCTTCAAGAACAGCGATCCCGAGTATGAGATTTAGAACGGGGACCAACCAGACCACGTTTAGAAAGGCGAGTCCCAGGTCAGTCAACGCTATGGCCGCTGAGCCAATCACAGGGAGGAACATCGCCCAATGACGAAAGTTCTGCCGGTCATGAAACAAATACACCTGACCAAAGAGCATCCCATAGGCCAGACCGACGAACGCAGTTAGGACCCGCTGTAGAGGCCATCCGATCCAAACCATGCCATCCGCTCCTTCCAATGCACCCGCGAAAATACGGCTAACAGTTGGTAGGGTGCGCATCTTGTGCTCCTGCATACGAGAATTAGCGGCAGTGGAGAATATTACGCCAAGTTAGGGGGTATAGGCAGACACATTAGGCGCATGTCGGCATATGATGTAGCACATATAGGACAATAGACTCAGCAACGCCCAATGCGAATGCACCAGTGTCATCTGATCGGGTAGCGGAGTGAAGGGAGAGATAAGGCGTGTCAACATGGGGATGGACTCAGCATGTTTGTGCCACCTGTAGCTGGTGGTCGGGTAGACGGACAAGCGAGTTCACTGCGAGCTTCTATGAAGCCGAGGGCGACGGGCGGTGTAGATGCCAATGCGGTGGTCACGGGGGCGATCTGGTCAGACAGAGCGCGTCCTGCAATGATTGGCACTCCATGATGGCGCAGTCATCCGTCTTAGACCCACGCGCGTGGGTGGGAAACGACTCGCTTTTTTGAGGATTAGGTGAGACTAGAATCAGCAGCGCCCTGTAGCGAGTGGCTTTCGCTGCAGGGCGCTGCTGGTCTCCGATTGGGTTGTTACTGTGAATTGGGATGGAGCGTCATTTAAACAGCTTCATCAGCCTCTCCCAGAAGCTGAGTGCTCTTGCAGTGGTTGGCGCAACAATAGGGGTACTGTTGGCCTTCAGCTCTGGGGTGCGAATGACGAACTGAACGGAGTTCACTCGGCTGGTCTGGTCAACAAACGAGAGTGGTTCCGTCTCGCTTCCTCCCGGCTCTCCTACAAACCCAGTCAACAACTGCTCGGCATCCAGGATACCCGACCGCAGCTCCCGCTGTCCATCGATCAGCTTCTGCATCTCAGCGGGGATTCGCGTCGCACCTGTCCCGAGCCCCTTCAGAGCGGCATGCATCTGCACCGCTCCGTTGTGAAGCCCGGTGGCGCCCGCAGCTAATGTGGAGCCGTTTTGTCCGATGGCTTCCATGCCAGCGGCGACAGCGCTTAGCCCATGAGCGCTCTGCATCACGTAGTTGGTGTACGACTTGAGCCCCACACCATAGGTGTTAAGCTGTTCCTTCACGTATTGGATCTGTTGCGAGTACTGTGCGCCTTGCTCAGCTGGCAGCGATGCGAGCACTGGTGCCAGGCTGTCGAGAAGTCCTGATAGCCCACTGACGACCTGGTCGTATCCCTGAGCAAGCTGTGGGCCCTGATCGGAGAGCAGCGAGAAGCCTCCATCGAGTTGCTTAACACCGGACACTAGCTCTGCTATTCCCGTTGCATAACGCGTGATCCCCGACTCCAGCTCACCTGCACCTGCCGCAAGCCCCTCAGCTCCCTTAGCAGCCGCATCGATCCCCGCCCCAAGCACCGCCGTACCATCGCGGAGCTGTTCAGTACCAGTGACCAGTGTTCCGGTGGCCTGTGAGATCTGATTAACTCCGGATGTAATCTGCTCAGGATCGAACTGAATGATCTCTCTGAGGGAGAAGGGAACAAGCGTACCTGAGATGGCGTCCATCTCGAAGCTCTTGGCGTCGAAGGCAAGCTTGAACTCCTTGCGCTGTCCAGGAAGAACCATGTAGGCCAGCGTCTTGGTCCGCCCCACCGTTACACTC
>CAYOCI010000046.1:27908-32305 GCA_964402415.1 uncultured Clostridia bacterium | reverse complement strand
TGGTTGAACTTTGGGATATATTAGATAAAAACGGTAATGTAACAGGACGTGTTCACGAGCGTGGCAAGCCCATGAACAAAGGCGAATATCACCTTGAGGTTTGTGTTTGGATTGAGAACGACAACGGCGAATACCTTATATCGCAAAGGTCGCCGAACAAGACGTTCCCAAGTATGTGGGAATGTACGGGCGGAAATGCGGTTGCGGGCGATGACAGCTTGACGACGGCATTAAAAGAAGCAAAAGAAGAATTAGGCATTATTCTTGAGCCGCAGAACGGACGAATGATTCAACATCACTTACCGTGTGGCGTCGTTGAATGTCGCGGTTTGATTGATGTTTGGTTATTTCGGCAAAATGTAGACATATCAACCGTAATTCTTGCTCCTGATGAAACCTGCAATGCAATGTGGGCAAGCCGTGATGAAATTAACCGTATGATTGACCAAGGAACATTCACAACATGGGAACTATATACATACACTGACGAATTGTTTGAGGAGATTAAAATGGATTGATGGATTGCACACAGTATAAGCATTATCACGAAACGCGTATAGATGAATTTGCGATTACGCCTGTAGGGTGTGCAAATTTCACAATCATCAAAAGTTGCAACGCTACAAGACTGGCGGAGGTGCATTTTATCAATAGATGCTGCCTTTGCCATGCTGCGGTCCGCCTCCACCACTAAAACCCAAAACACCTACCTAAAACGTGAAGTTCTAGGTAGGTGTTTTTTTGTTTGGCTGAAAACAGATCTCCAAACGGTAACAGAAGTGATGCAATAACAGGTGTTGGCAACAAGTTATCGCCAATCCTCGTGGCGCTCGAACTTGTAAACAGTAACATGTTGCAGATGTACGCAATTAGGACAAGAGGGAGCACTGGTTGCGGTGGCTATTTCTTCAGGATGAATTCTCCGAGACGTAGGTCAGTCTGCTGGCCGTCGATTATGGCCGGCTGCCCCTTCATGAAGACATGGCGGATACCAACGCAGCGTTGGAATGGATCGGAATAGGATGCCCTATCGGTGACATTCGCAGGGTCAAAGACTGTGATGTCGGCGATCTTGCCCTCATGCAGGAAACCGCGGTCAGGAAGCCCCAGGATTTCGGCGGAGAGGCCAGTCACACGGCGAACGGCGGTTTCCAAGGAGCAGAGCTTCTTCTCGCGGGCCAGTCGCAAGAAGCGTGGGAAGGTACCGAAATTACGGGGATGAGGCTTCCCGAGGTTTTCCTGCGCTGACAGCGGCAAGGCGCGGCCATCGCTGCCGATGGCATAGTCATTCTGGGCGAGCATATAGTCTACATCCTCTTCTGACATGGCAAAAGAGATGCAGGTGGCATTCGCATTGGTCTCGATGGTTGCTCTGGCGATCGCCTCCGCCATGCTGACACCGAGAACCTGGCTGAGTTCCCAGACATTCTTGTCGTCAGCGATGGGGTAGCGGCCGTGGGTCGTAACGATATACAGCCCTTCACCATCTTGTTGAGTTTGGAAAGCCTGCTCCAGGTAATCCATAATCGCCTGGCGCTCATCCCCTTGTAAGCGGGCCACGGCTTTAGCAGTACCGCCTTGAATCGCCCATTTGGGGAAAGAGTTGGTGATGCCGGACGAGGCAGCTGTGTAGGGGTAGACGTCGACTGTAACATTGATCCCGGCCGCACGGGCATCCGCCACGTTTTTTACGAACTCGGGCGCACGGCCCCAGTTCTTTTTGCCGCTGGCTTTGAAGTGGACGACGTGAACGTGGGCACCGGTTCGGCGGTTGATCTCATACATCTCGTTGAGCGAGGTGGGTGTATTGGTACCCTGGTCACGCATGTGTGAGGTGATGATGCCATCGTATCTCACGACGACTTCACCCATGGCATTCAACTCTTCTTGATCGGACGAGATGCCTGGAGTATAGCCCAGGCCGAGGGAGAGTCCCCAAGCACCGGCCTGCATATCGCGATCCAGTAGGCGCTGCATTTCGGCCAGCTCCTCAGGGGCAGCTTTGCGGTTTTCGTAGCCCATTACTCCACAGCGCAGCGCACCGTGGCCGATGAGGGAGATCAGGTTGGTTCCCATCACTTTTCCTTGGGCCTTGACCTTGTCCAAGAACTCCTGGAATGAACCAGAGGCGAAATCGGCCAGCTCTTCACCAGCGTAATGACGGATATTGTCCATCCTGTCGGTTGGGCAAGGGTAGATGGTATGCCCGCATTGGCCGGCTAGCTCGGTGGTAACTCCTTGGTAAAGCTTGCTTTCGCACCGTTCATCCGCCAAGAAAGAAGTGTCGGAATGGGAGTGGATATCGATGAAGCCGGGGGTAACCGCCAAACCGGTCACTTCGTAGACCTTGGCGGCCTCTTCCAGGATCTCAGGTGCAATCTTGGCAATCCTGCCGTCCTTGACAGCGATATCGGCACGGTAGGCTGGATTGCCGCTGCCGTCAACGACAGTCCCACCTCTCAAAATGACGTCAAACATGTCTTCTAGCTCCTTTCTATAATGCTCTCGCCTGCATCTTATCACAAAAAGCCCATTCTCAGATCACTAATTTAGAGAATAGAAGGAGACCAAATGGGGTCAGGCCATCAGTTGTCGGTTGTTCCGGCGAATGAAGGTGTCTGCCAGCCCGCTGGCGTATATGGGGCATAGGTTCGTCTTAGGAGGTTCACCATGCCCAGAGCACCACGATAGCATCTCATCTCTCGTGGCAACCATCGAGGCAGTGTCTTCAGGACTGATGATGATTTCACGCATTACCTCTCACTTATTCAGCGATATGCGCTGCGGCACAAGGCAAGTGTTCAAGCCTATGTGCTGATGAGCAACCACGTGCACTTGCTGGTTCAGAAGGTGAGTATCCATTAGGGCGTTTCATGCAGGGCGTGCAACAGAGCTACACCCAGCATTTTTGACATCCGGTATGAGCAGACCGGGCATCTATTCCAGGAGCGGTATAAGGCAGACCGCATGGACCGTGACTCATACGTGCTAGCGCTCGCACAATACATACACCTGATCCCGGTCAAGGCGGGCGTCGTTACGGATCCCGTTGATTATCAGTGGTCCAGCCGTAGGCACTACTATCTGGACGCTGAATAGTTATGGTATAGATACAGGGCTGATTAGGGGACTCATGACACAGTACGGTGGCTGGGAGATCGCCGGATGTGAGCTTCTGTCAGAAAGCCTGCTCAGACCGCAGAGACGGACGGCCTTAATGTTACGCTGTCGGGTTCGAAGAGCAGCCATCACCAAGCTAATGTAGAGTTGGATAGCATAGAGCGGGTAGCCGGTCGAGTTGTACAGTTCGCCTGTATACCAAAAGAGCGTTTGCTGGGTCGACGAAAAGACCGAGCCATCTCGCTAGCGAGATGGCTCTTCATCCGTTTCGCTGTCCAGAGAGGCCATTCCCTGATGGCCATAGCACGGTACCTACAGCGATCCGTGTCCAGCGTTACCATGACACAACAGGTGGTTAAGCATGATCTGCGCACAGGTGGCGTGTGATGCTCGAGAACGCGGTCATTCAGGGAAACTGAACAACTGAAGTCCCGACCCCGTCAGCGTTTTTCGTCTTTATCCTTGACTCTGTCGTTGGGGAAGCTTTCATAATAAAGTCAAAACCAACGGTTGGGAGGAGTTAACATATGCATGAGTTGACTAAAATCAGGGATGTATCGGTCAAATACGATATATCCGCTCGTACACTCCGTTATTACGAGGACATGGGACTCATAACAAGCACCAGGAGCGATGACTACGCTTACAGACTGTATGATGAAGCCGCCGTAAAACGCCTTGAGCAGATCCTGATCCTGCGTAAGCTGAACATAAGCATCAAGGATATCCAAAGAATATTCGGTACATCCGGTTCTGAGGTTGTCTTGGAGGTGCTTGGCAAGAAAGTCGACGCTATCGATGAAGAAGTATCTCTCTTACATGAGCTTAGAGATATTGTCCTCGATTTCATACGGCAAATCGAACAGGCCGATTTCGGCAAACAATCCGACGTTAAGCTGTTATATGATAAGGCGAAGGAGATAGAGACGCAGCTCGTTAATGTAGACTACGATGGTAATGCCGCAAATGTAAACCGTATGTTAGCCGCTGCCGAAAAAGTGAGGCGGCAACCGGACATCCTCGTTGTCGAGATACCGCCATGCCGTATGGTGACTTCAGGATACCTTAATCTTGAGAGCGATAGCGCGCACCGCCGATTTGATCTAGTGTGGGGACGGCTAGGTTCACGAATCGCCGATAAAGTAAACCCTCGCGATTTCATGTATCATGATGCCAAACAGAATAAACTAGTTTGGTTGTTTATGCTTGAGGATTGGATGACCGAAGCCGATACCGAAGGATTTGGGATCATCATGTTTGATGGCGGCTTATTCGCC
>CAYOCI010000046.1:8637-27898 GCA_964402415.1 uncultured Clostridia bacterium | reverse complement strand
AGATAGTTGGGAATTCAGTGAATATGAGCGCGTATATAAGGGGATATGCACATGGATCACACAACAAGAACATTTGGAGCTCGACGAATCCCCTAACCGCCATATGCTGTATCATTTTGCTGGACCGCATTCGGCGCAGATGAAGGAATGGAATTACGGCAAGGTTCGTTATTTCGTGCCAATCAAGGTGAAAGGAAAAGCCGGGACCTTATCACAAAATGTGGCATTATTTGTCGGGTAACGGGGTCAGAACTTCAGTTGTTCACGCCTTTGCCCTTATGAGCAACCACGTGCACTCGCTGGCTCAGGAAGGTGGGTAGGGCGTTTCGTGCCGGGCGTGCAACAGAGCACACCCAGCATTTTGATGCCCGGTATGGGCAGACCGGCCTCACAACCTTTCCACCCACTTCCTAAAGCTTTGACACTTCGAGGATAGTAAGGAACTGTGTCAAGCTGGTCAACTGTTCCATGATCAATAGAGCCCAAAGTGGGCAACTATTACGTTATCAAACACAAACGCACTAACAGGTGGGTGGGAATAAGCTCCTTATGCTATATAACCGCTAAGATTAGTAGTAATAGTTATCACGTAGTATAATGGTCATGGTCGATCTGATGGGATCTATTCACCATAGTGGTAATAATAAGCCAAGTGGCGCGAACTGGCAGTGGGGCCCTTTATCCTACTTAGGAAGCGAGTTGATGAATATGGAACGGACAGTGATACATCAGGTAAGAGGCTTTAGGACGATTGACGGAGCAGGGGTCAACCTGGTCCGGGTGTTGGGCAATACGACAGTGGATGTATACGATCCCATTCTCATGCTGGATTCTTTTGATAGCGCCAATCCGGATGACTACATCGCGGGTTTTCCCATGCATCCCCACCGCGGTATAGAAACCATCAGTTATGTGTATCAGGGAGCCATGCACCACAAAGACAGCCTCGGCAATGAAGATGCCATCGGGAATGGGGAAGTGCAGTGGATGACTGCTGGCTCCGGGATCATGCATGAAGAGAAGCTGCCAGCTTCTTCGAGAATGCTGGGCGTTCAGCTATGGCTCAATCTGCCGGCCAAGGACAAAATGGTCCCCCCGTCCTACCGGAGCATCAAGGCCGAGGCCATCCAAGAGATTCCCCTGGAGGGAGGCAAGCTTCGTTTACTGGCTGGCAACTATGAAGGCCAAGCCGGGTATGAAAGCAAGTATTTGCCCCTGGATTACTATGACATCCACCTGCATCCAGAGGCTTCCCTGGTGATCAAGACCGATCAGGAGCGGTCCGTTATGCTGTTTACCTTGTCAGGTGACGCCTGGGTGGGTGGAGAGCTAATAGTGGAGAAGACAGCGGCAAAACTCTCCACCGGTGACTATGTGGCGATAAGAGCGGGAGCAAAGAAGGCCCAGGTGCTGTTTGTCAGCTCGAGACGGCTGGATGAGCCTGTGGCCTGGGGAGGGCCCATCGTGATGAACACCAAAGAGGAACTCAAAAAGGCCTTTGATGATCTTAGGCAGGGTACCTTTTTGCAGGAGGCAATGGCCTACGAAGAATAATCGTTGGCATAACCACACTTTAAGGCTGAGTTGGTAGTCGCAAGAGTACTCAAATGGATTGCTTAGGGATAGGCCCTCAGTCATTCTGGTGCTCGAGGGTGAAAGAGGTGGTGGGCAAGAGAACTAACCCGCGGTAAGTGACCAACAGGATGCCTGACCACTATCATCATCCCAAAAAGATACCCTCTAGTGATAGATCGGCTCTATCACTGGAGGGTATTCTGCTAGGCCGAAGTGCTTGCGCCAGAGGCTCCTAAAGGCTCATCGGTACGCGGCAGGTTCCGCTGATAGAGTGCAAACATGAACATCGATAGGCCGCAGGGCTGCTGATAAACTGCTCAGATCCTAGCACGGCAACGATGACTCGTGACGATGTGAGAATATGCTGCAGAGGGTTCACGAGCCAGAACGCTAGTCCAATGTTCAGTAGCGAGGAACTCGCCTAGTGCAGACGCATGCTCAGCGATATCGCCAGAAAGGTCCTGAAGATGATGGCTGAAGAATTGGCTGACGTAGCAGGGAAACAGTAGGGCTCGACTGTGGCTGGCAAAGCACCCTGTCTGGTCGCGTATACCATCGCTCACATTTGGCGACAAACTAGGATAGCGGTGCCATACGATGCTATAATGAAGGCTGCGACGTTGATATAAAGGAGTGCGAAGTGTAGTGAAAAGGGTTTTGATCGCAGCTATGCATCACGAGTCTAATTCGTTCAACCCGATCACCGCCGGCGAAGAGGATTTCAAAGTCATCTATGGAGCTGACATCTTTGCTAATCTACGTGCCAACGATTCTGTAACAGGCATTATCAAAACCCTGCAGGGAGCAGGATACGAAATCATACCTACCGTGTTTGCCCGGGCTGTTCCCAATGGCGAGGTTGACTATGGGTTCTATACCAGAATCAAGACTGAGATCTTAGCGAGAGCCAGAGCCGCCCAAGAACAAGCGCCCATCGATGCCATAACCCTGTCATTGCATGGGTCGATGCGGGTAAAGGAACAGGGGGAGGCAGAAGGATATTTCCTGGAGGAGCTGAGAAACATCTTCCCCGATATCCCTATTCTCTCGTCCCTCGATATGCATACGACCATGACCCAGAGAATGCATGACAACTGTGACGGTTTCGTCGGCTATAAATGTGCCCCGCATACAGATTGCTTCGAAACCGGTCAGCATGCAGCCAACATGACCATCGCTGCCCTGGAGAACAATGCAGTGGCCAAGTCGGCCTGGGTGAAAGTGCCTATTTTGATTGCCGGAGAACAATCAGAGACTTCGGTAGAGCCGATGGTGGAGTTGATTGATGCCCTGAGAGCGGTGGAGCGCAAAGAGGGGATAATGGCCGCCTCATATCTGATGGGATTTCCCTGGGCAGACAATGAAGACAGCGCTGTTGCCGTTTATGTGGTTGCCGATGGAGACTTGGCGTTAGCCGAAAAGGAAGCGGTTGCGCTGGCCCAACGCTTTTGGTCGAAGAAGGATGCGTTTAAGTTTCATACCGAGACCTATCACGAGCAAGAGGCTCTGGATGCTGCGTTTGCAGCCGTATGGGAAAAGAAGCTGCCGATCTACCTTTCGGACTCTGGGGATAATCCGACCGCCGGATCATCTTCTGACTGTACCGGCTTTTTGCAGCTGATCATGTCTGATGCGAGAACGAAAACCCTTAACCAGCCGATTATCTATGGTGGCATATATGATCCGGTAGCTACAAAGCAGTGCGCCGGTAGAGTCGGCGAAGAGATAACGCTCACGTTTGGCGCCAAGTTCGATACGGTTACCTCAACGCCCATTACGGCCACCGGGGTAGTGAAGGCTTATATCAAAGACTGGTCCGGGAGCATGGTAAAGAGTGACCTAGCGCTCTTTAGCAGTTGCGGTGTTGATATCGTACTAGCGGAAGCGCATGTTGGCTATACGTCCCCCCAAATGTTCGAGGACCTAGGGGTAGACCCCAGGCGAGCCGAAATCGTGGTCTGCAAACTGGGATATCTTACTGAACAGCATAAACTGGTGGCCAAACGCAGCATCATGGCTCTGACGAAAGGCAGCACCAACGAAGACCTTAAGACTCTCGATTACCGTAAAGTGAAGCGGCCCATATTTCCTCTGGACGATGGCTTCGCGTATGATGCTACGCACAACTTGATGGCCAAACGGGGCTAGGTAGATCTCACCCATTTCAGGGTCGGCGGCGATGGCGCCATTCGAAGTTCCGCCAGCGCCAAGCTAGTGCAGACCCAGACAGCAAAGAGATTATCTCAGGGATGGTGACACTGTTCAGCTTTTTGGACATGAAAGGGAGGTAATACCGATGTTTAGAGAGATGAGAAGAGCCAAGCAGCTGTTATCTGCTGAAGACATAGCGGCGGTAATGGGCAGATGTACAAATGGTGTCCTGGCGTGCTTTGGTGATGAGGACTACCCCTATGCTGTTCCGATGAGTTATGTTTATCTGGACAACACCATCTACTTTCATTCAGCAAAGGTAGGCCATAAGGTCGATGCCATCTCGAAGAACCCAAAGGTATCCTTCGCGGTGATTGACGAAGATGCGATTGTCAGTAAAGAATACACGTCCTATTTCCGTAGCGTGATCGCCTTTGGAAAGGCGCGAGTTGTGGAAGGTGATGAACGGCTAGTAGCCTTTGCGGCCTTGGTGGAGAAGTATTCCGGAGATCAGCCCGAAGAGGCGAAACGCAAGGCGATAGCCGGATGCATGCATGCTCATGTCATCGCAATCGACGTTGAGCACATCACCGGCAAGGAAGCCACTGAGCTCATCAAAGCCAGAGCATGAAACCAAAGAGGGAGACAACCAGTCCAGCGAGGACGAGGGTCGTCTCCCTCCTTCAGTTTCGAGAGTCCTCGGGAAGTTCCGCAGTGATTGCTGTATCCAAGATGAGCGCCTAGGAGTTGCTCTCGTTCATAATCCAAAAGGTAGTTAGCGCCATGGGTAGGATCGAGGTCTATGAAGATAACCTGGCCCAAATGATGAGGGATGGGATGGCCAGCATGCCTCGGATCAGACTCTACTAAGCAGGTCCGGAGGTCAGGAAGACATCGACCGTTGCTTTTCATGTGGAGGGAATGCCCCACATGGAAGTCTGTCGTCAGTTAGTAGAAGATCATTCAGTCTTCCTCTCATGCGGGGATTTCTTTAGTACCACCATGGCCAATATCCTAGGGGTTAGTCGCTGTGGGGGTTGGGTGAGGGTAGGACTGGAGCCACATAACACCCTTGAGGAGGCTGAGGGATTTATCCAGGCCTTGAGGAAGATAGTATAGTATTACCGCTCCCTTCTCTTGACGGAGAAGCGAGCGGTTTCTTTGCCTAGGATGGCAGGGACCGGTATACTGATTGTCGTGGGCGAGTTGCTCGTCACGACGATCAGATCGAGGGGTACATAAAGAAGAGACGTCAACGCTTAAGATTCCGCTCATAAACCCCAAGCACCGCCATGGCCTTCCGAATGAGCTTTTCCCTTACTGCTAGTGGCTCAAGGCACTCGCACGACTCCCCAAGTGAAAGCAAGAACCGTATGCCAATATCGCCGTCTGGCACGGGGATTGTCGCGACATTTCTCCCGTTCTCATGACTCACTTCAACATCGCTGAAGTAACTCAAGATCTGACCCTTAAGCGTATCATCGAACCCGATTTTCACCATAACTTGCGGTATGTCGTAAGCAACTTCGTTGCCTAGTTCCGAGAGATCAACATCCCTCGGCGCAAAATCTTGCTCTGAAGTCATTAGCTTGCGTATGCGGGAAAACCTAAAAGTGCGCATTTCCTGACGCAAGAGACAGAAACCTTGCAGATACCAGCTATTACCCTTGTGCATCAGACGGTACGGCTCGACTTTCCGGCAAGAGAGGTCACCCTTGATATCGGAGTAATCAAAACAGAGGATTTTCCGCTCGACAATGGCTGAATTGATGATCGGAAGATAGCCCTCACGCGTGATGTCTTTTTGCCACGGGCTAAGGTCAATGGCAATTCGGCTTGTGAGTTCGTCGATCTCGCTCTGCTTTTCTTTGGGGATAAGCCCTCTTAGCTTACTCATAGCCTGCTTTGTCTCTTCGCTGGCAAGTGCAGAATGCACACTGGAAAGCCCAATCAGAAGCGATGTCAAGTCCGTTTCGGAAAACAGACGCTTATCTACCTTAAACTCATCCATAATGCCGATGCCGCCATTAATACCAGGAAAGGTGATTATGGGTATTCCCGCTTCGTTGATGATCTCGATATCGCGGTAGATGGTGCGCTTGGATACCTCAAACGTTCGGGCAAGCTCGGCGGCGCTGATGGTTTTGCGCTCTAAGAGCAACATAATGATGCCAATAAGCCTGTTCATTTTCATGTGATAACTGCCCCTCAACAAGAAATCTTGACTTCACAATAGAATGATGACATACAGCTGTCAACGTTTGTGCGGTAAGCTTATCCTATCACAGATCAAAGGAGTGCTTTCAAATGTCATTGAGCGTGTATATCAGATTCAACGGCAACTGTCGTCAAGCTGTGGAATACTATGCGGAACTTTTCGGTTGCCAAAGGCCAAAGATCATGACCTTCGGACAAGTCCATAGTGAATCTGACTTTCATATGTCTGAGGAAGAAAAAAACCACGTTATGCACACCTTCTTAAGCATTGAAGGACACGATATCATGTTCTCCGATTGCCCGCCGGGAATGCCTGTTACTCAAGGTGACAACTTTACCCTGGCTTTTGTCACAAAGGACAAGCAGGAGATAACCCGCATTTTTAACCGCATGAAGGACGACGGCGGACAAGTAGGGATGGAGCTTCAAGAGACGGTTTGGAGCGACTGTTACGGCTCCATAACCGATAAGTTCGGTATCGGCTGGCAGTTTACCCGTGAGAGCGGGAAGGCTTCCTAAAAGAGAAGTGGTGTGCCGCTCGAACGAGCGGCTGCTGCCATTTCATAAGGGAACTAACGGGGTCAGGCCTTCAGTTATTCAGGTGATTGAGGGTGGAAGAGACGGTGGCAAGAGAATGAGCTAATCTGCGGTTACTGGCCAACCACCTGACCACTATCATCATCCCAAAAAGATACCCTCTAGTGATAGAAAGGCTCTATCACTAGAGGGTTTTCTGTTAGGCCGAGGTGCTTACAGCAGAGGCTCTTAGAGGCTCATCGGTGCGCGGCAGTTTGCGCTCATAGAGTGTAAACCAGATGAACATCGATATGCCGCGCAGGGCTGCTGATACCGTAATGCCCATCCACAGCCCGTTCAGTCCCATCCACTGCATGAATGCCCAGCACAGAACCGGCCGCAGCAGGTTAGAAGCAACGCTGCATACGCTTGGGGGAAGTGTTCGTCCCATGCCGCGGAAAACGCCGGAGCACGCTCCTTCCAGCGCGCTAAATATCTGAGAGCCCGCCAGGATGTACAAATAGGTGGCGCCCATGTCCAGGATTTCCGGTGGTTCGCTTAAGAACAGCGAAAAGAGAAACCGCCCTCCCCACACCAAGAGCGCCGTGACCACCACTTCCCAGGCGAACAGCGTGCCTAGTGCAATGCGGTAGCCATGTCGTATACGTTCCCAGCGGCGCGCCCCAAAATTCTGGCCGACGAAAGCGGTAACGGCCGAGGCAAAGCCGCCGCCGATCAGCCAAGACAGCGATTCAATCTGGCTGCCCACACGCTGCACCGCCACAGCGGTCGGCCCGTAGTTGGCGGAGACCATGCCGGTAACCACCATGGCAAGGGCGGTGAAGGCGCCGCTTTCAACTGCAACCGGAAGGGTCCAGCGTACTATGGCGCGGATTCTTTCGCCGTCCAGGCGTCCCAAAATGCGAAAATGTTCAAAAGGCCGGCGCGGGTGCCATTTAGCGAAGGCGACAAACAACAGCAGCACTACGCCTTGGGCGATGATGGTAGCGATCGCGGCCCCGGCCACGCCCCAGCCGAACCCGAGGATCATCAGCGGGTCGAGGATCATATTGACCAAAAGCCCCACCGCATTGGCCCAAAAGCTGAGACGAGAGTTGCCGGCACCATTAAAGGCGCCAGTGATCGCGGCAGATACATAAGTGAAAGGAACGCCCAGGCCCACGATGCGCAAATAACTGCTGGCACTGGCGAACACAGTCGGCTCTTTGACCTGGAGCAGCGCGATCAGCGGCCTTGCGAAGACCACTAGCACCAAGCCGTATGCGATGCCTAAGATAAGCGCAATGCGGGATGAGTCCTGCGCGTAGCCTTGCGCGGCGCTGACTTCGCCCCGCCCTAGGTTCTGTGCCGTGCCGATCTCCGACCCCATGCGTCCTATCATCAGCAGCGCCATACCAAACCACATGAACATCCCGCCGAGCCCGCTGGCTGCCACCGCTGTCACCGAGCCAGGGGTGCGCCCCAGCCAGAACATATCCGTCAGATTGTAGGCCATTTGCATGAGTTGCGTGCCCATGATCGGCACCGCCACATGCAAGAGCTTCCCGAAGATCCCACCTTGGGTTAAATCATACGTACTTGAACTCATCTGTTCGCCCCGTTCTCCTTTTAGTATCGTTTTTCATTATGTGTAGCCAAGCAGATCCTGTCAAGAAGATTGACAGGATCTGCCCGTTGCCCGCATGCACCGTGGCCTCTGCCCCCAAAACGTAACTCACAGCGAATAAACGCAACTTACCCGCGAATCCATTGAGCAGGGTGAGAGCAGGGTTTATACTCCCCATGACAGCAGAACGAAAGGGAGGATTACCCAATGCTCGGAACTATCACGTTGCTAGTCGCCCTCAGCGCCCAGATAGGGCTTCTTGTCTACCGCATGGTGACCAAGGACCGCCAGATGAAGGTAACGCATACCATGCGGATCGCTGCCTTCGCAACGCTTTCGTTGCTCTTGATTACACGCGTCTATTGGTGGGGCTTCCGCTGGATGGGACTGTTCATCCTTCTTACCATATGGGTAGCTTTCAGCGCCATCTATTTCGTCAGGAAGCCTAAGGCGGAGAAGCCACACAAGGCACCGACCGCCGTGCTCTCGTGCATCATGGGGTGCGTCCTGCTAACACTCGCCATCCTGCCTGGCATCATGTTCCCGCAGCTCAAACAGGTGGCTCCCACGGGTTCCTATGCTGTAGCTACCACGAGCGTGACCTTTGCTGATCCATCACGCGCCGATCCCTTCTCCCAGAAGGGCGAGAACAGAAAGCTGACCGTTCAGTTCTGGTATCCGCAGACTGGCCAAGGTTCGGACACTTTCCCGCTCGCCGTCTTCTCCCATGGATCATTCGGCTATCGGGGCAGTAATCTATCCACCTTTCAGGACCTCGCCAGCAACGGCTATGTGGTAGCCAGCATCGATCACAGCTATCACGCCTTCTTTGCCCGGCATACGGACGGCAGCACCACATTGGTCAACTCGACCTTCCTCAATGACGCCGTCAACATTACCAATGGCGCCTATGACGCTCAGACCACCTACACCAAGACCCAAGAGTGGCTGACTCTGCGTGCTGACGATATGGATTTCGTCCTGGAGAGTATACTGGCCAATGCAGGCGGGACGATGCCGGGATCCGTTCACGCCCTGATCGATACCGACAGGATCGGGCTCTTCGGCCATTCGCTAGGCGGCGCGGCGGCGGCAAAGCTAGGACGGGACCGCGCGGACGTGGACGCAGTGATCGTCATCGACGGCACCATGCTCGGTGAAGCGATCGGCATTGTAGATGGCAAGGAGACCCTGACCACAGAACCCTATCCCGTTCCCCTGCTGAACCTGTACAACGATAGCCACTATGAGGATGCCATCCAGGCCTCGACGGCCTATAACAATCTATCTGCCAGCAGCCATGCCGTTGAGGCCTATGATGCCGTCATCCGTGGTTCAGGGCACCTCAACTTTACCGACCTGCCACTTGTCTCTCCGCTTCTTGCGCGGATGCTCGGTACAGGCGAAAGAGACAGTCGGTATTGCATCGAGACGATGAACCAGATGGTGCTGGAGTTCTTCAACTACACGCTTAAGGATGCAGGGACGCTGGATTTACGGACTGAGTATTGAGCGAAACATCTGTGAGGAGGCTACTAAGTGGTAGTCTCCTCGGCATGGCCGATCCTACAGAGAGCTTGATGGCGCTGCCAAGAATACGCTACAATAACCAACAGATGGGTAACAATGGCGTATTGCTAGGCTGTGAGGGTGGGCGCACTTGAGAGTCTCTGTGACAAAGATCAATAAGGATAAGGACGAACAGGTCATTATCCAATGCCATGAGATCCGCGATGATGTGAAAAGCATTGTCAGCTTCATCGAGACCATCGGAGGTACAGTTGTAGGGTATCAAGATGAGCGGGCCAGTCAGATCCCCCTGCAGGATATCATTTTCGTGGAGGCGGTTGACAATAAAACCTATGCCTACACCTCCAAGAAGGTCTACGAGATCAAGTGCAAGCTCTACGAGTTTGCCATGCAGTATGAGAATAGACGGTTCTTTCGGTGCTCCAAGTCTTTCGTGATTGACCTGATGAAAGTCGACAGCGTACGGCCCATCCTGAATGGACGGCTCGCGGCAAGGATGCGCAACGGTGAGGAGGTCATTATCTCCCGCCAATATGTACCGGAGCTCAAGAAACGACTGATGGGAGAAGGCAAATGAGTCTTAGAGATTTTCTCAAGCACTGCCTGCTGGAATACTGTATCATCACCACCTGTGTGACGGCGGCGATCGCCACCTTAGGACTGACGCTTGATCCAGCTGCTAGCTTCGGTTATGAGGCCTTCTTTTCACCTTTGATCTTCGGCCTCATCAGTGTGATACCGTCATTCGTAACCTACTCCCGTAAGGAGCTGCCCTTGCGGGATGCGCTGATACGCAAGGTGCTTCACTTCATCGTGCTGGAGGCAATGCTGGTCGCGTTTGGTTTCTGGGCCGGACTCCTTCATGGCATAGTAGACGCGCCATTGTTCGCGCTCCAGGTCTTAATCGTGTATCTGGTGGTTAACCTGATCAGTTGGTGGCTGCACAGAAAAGCTGCAGGGGAGATCAATGAGTTGCTGAAATCCTGGCAGGCCAATAACGAGCAGCAATGATACTGGTTACAGAATAGGGCCTCTCGTCACGGCGTGTCCAAGCCGACGAGAGGCCCTATTAATTGCTGCCGTTCCACAAAGTACGCCTGGGCACCGCTCAGCAGCGCCTCAGCGGCGATGCGTTGACCATCGGCGGAGCCGAGCACTCTCTCTTCGTAGGCATTGGTCATGAAGCTCAGCTCTACAAAAATGGCGGGCGATTCGCTGTAGCGAAAACGTTGAAGGCTCTGCTGGACACGTAGTCAGTCCGAGCGCTTCGAGCAACTGCGTCTGCAGTTGCTCGGCCAGAAAGAGGCTACAGGAGGCATTCAGATTCGATAGGGCCCAGTAGGGTGGTCGGGGTCAGGCATCGCTTGTCCCGGGTTTAGCCTAGAGCATTTGTAACCAGTTCTTACAGGAGAGTTAACACCGATGGTCGTCGTGTAGTATACTGATTCTCGCCGATCGAATTCTACTATTCCTCAATGATAGTATTAGAAAACAGAGAAGCTTCTGAGGTTGTTCGTGGGATTGAAGGGCATAGACTTAACATGATCAAGGTTAGGAGCAGATTAGCGAGGAGTTCATCCATGGTGGAACTGTCTATATCCTCGTGCACGAAATCGGTGATTTTGGGAGGGAGAGCACAAGCAGATGGAGCAGTCAACAGAAAGACGCAAGCAAGAGACATGGGTCTCTCCGGACAAGGCTAGGATGGCTCTGAAGATCATCCTAGGGAGTTATATTGCGCTCTGCTTTGTCATCGCTGGACTGAATTACGGACTGGCAAGTAAAGCTACGCCGGATGTAGCTGCACGCATCAATCGTCTCTACCAGTTCTACGAAAATGAACTGAAAACCCTATTCATAATTACCTGCAGTCTGCTGACCTGGCGGATCATCGGGGGAGAAAAGGTGAACCGCCAACGGCGAAACAATCTGATCGGGTTCACTCTGTCAGCGTTGGCGATCCACTTAGTGCTGCCCCGTGTGCTGGGAAACAGGGAGATCTACTACACGGTGATGCCCTTGCCTTGGTCGACGACGGGCTTGCAGCTAATGCAGCCTGATTCCTCTTTCTACGTCCGCCATGTACCGTTGTGGGGCTTGGCGGGGATCAGTGCGGCGATAGTGGTTTTCGTCGTCATGAACTTGCTGGTCTTGATCGGCACCCTGCTGTGGGGGCGGCGTCTACAATGCTCGAACCTGTGTCTGATGAATGGCTTCGCTGCCGAGATATGGGCACCGGTGTTCCCATTGACAGGTACGAAAAAGACGCCCGGGAAGCCTGCGCTACGCGTTCTCACCTGGGCCCGCTGGATCATGTTGATCATCTCGGTATTCCTCACAGTATGGTGGCTGTTTGCCGTTTCCGGCCATGTCAGCTCTGCACACATGGATATGATGTCGAAGATCGAAGTTGTCAAGTATCTGTCATTGGAGCTGCTCATGGCCATGTTCTTCTGGGTAGTCTGGACTGGCAGGGGATATTGTCACTATTGCCCACTGGGTACTTTCTTGGGTCTGATAGCCAAGGCAGCTGGCCAGCGGATCAGAACGGATCTGACACGATGCATCGGCTGCCAGAAGTGCAATCGCGTTTGTCCGATGAGCGTTGATGTCGCTACAGCCGCTCGTTCCGGTCAGCCGGTCTGCAACCTAAACTGCGTGGGCTGCGGGCACTGCGTGGACGCCTGTCCTCCGCAGACCCTCCGTTACGAAACATCGTTTTCCGCCATGCTTACCAAATGGCGGCAACAGAATCGGTCGTTTGGCCATGATGATCATCACAGAGAATCAATTTAACGATGCGGCCGACGGTTCACTTACCCATAGGAGATAGTGCGAGGCGCGGTTTCATATTGGTTGAAGATAATCATAGCGAGGCCCACCTTGAACGTCGTTCAAGGTGGGCCATCTCTTTGGGTGATGTAAGAAGTGCGCGGTTCTATGATTATATGAGAGGTCACAAGCGATGCTCCGGCGGGCAGCAGTTCCTGCTATGCCACCCCAGTGGCCGCTCTTACCCCTTTAGCAGTGCCTTGACCTTCTCATCCGTGAGGCTCTTGATCACCTCGACCGCCAGGTCGACGGTTGCATCGATATCGACATCTGCGGTGTAGCCGTAGTGTGTATGCGCGTATCTGACCGGAATGCCGAGGACCAGCGTGGGCACCCCGTTATTGGATAGATGGATCTTGCCAGCATTGGTGCCACCCTGCGCACGGACGGCACTCTGGTAGGCGATGCCCTTGTTTCTGGCCAGTTCCTTGGCATAGCGAATAAAGTGCGGATCGCTGACCATGGACCGGTCCATGTGCCTGATCTGTGTTCCTTTCTTCAGGCAACCTTGGGCAGTGAACTCATCGTAATAGATATCATCGGCCGGTGAACCTTCGAAGACAATGGCCAGATCAGGCTTTACTCTCCTAGCCGTCACCTCGGCACCACGGGTGCCTACCTCTTCCTGGGCTGCAAATGCACCGACGAGGTCGATACTCAGTTTCTCCTCGATCAGCCTCTTCATCACTTCAATGATGCAGAGGCAGCCCATCCGGTTGTCAAAGGCCTTGCCCAACATCACTCCAGTGTCTTGGTTGTAGTAGAAACTGACATCCGGAACGATGGGGTCGCCGGGCTCGATGCCAAACTCATTAATTACTTCTTGCCTGCTGGTAGCGCCGATATCCACATAGATATCATCAAGCACCAGCTTCTTGTCCCGCTGCGCTTCATTCATGAAATGGGGCGGCCTCGACGTGGTAATCCCCTTGATGAGCTGCCCTCTGCCGTTTCGTATCAGTACAGGGTGGGCAGGGACGTTGGTGGCAACCCATCCTCCGAGGGGAAGAAAGCTGAGGAGGCCTTTGGGTGTTATGGCTTGCACCATGAAGCCTACCTCGTCTGAGTGCGCGTCGAGCATGATAACTGGTCGGTTTCCTGAATTGCCTTTGAGACTCGCATAGACATTGTTCATGGGGTCGACACAGAGGTCAAGCCCGGTCGAGTGCCTTTTGATTACTTCCACCACATCATCTTCAAAACCTGATGGGCCAAAGGCATTTGACAGTTCTTCAATGGCCTTGATACGATCCACAACAATCCACCTCCGCTGTTGATGATTCGTGCTAAGTGTTCCATACGGCGGATGTCAGTTCCTTCGTCCATCGAAAAACTCTCGGTGAAGGTTAATGCAAACCCACAACCCCCACCTCGACGCTTGATCTTCCTGTATAGGCAGGAAACACCGGTTGGATGTGGAATATTATGCCACCATAGTGACGAAGTTGGGTCTCTGCTGCTGTGGGATGTCGTAAGCCGTGTTCTTAGCGAAGGGGGATGTCACGATGAGCGGCTCGTGTTGGCATTATCTGCAATCGATCCTAGAGAGCCTGACTAGGCGGTGGTGGTGGAAGGTGATAGCCGTTGTTCTGCTCTTCATGCCGCCATATGCGGAACTCCCGGCTCCTCCGCAACAGACGCCGGAACTGATCGCCAGCGTTCTTAGGGCCCCTCTAGCCTACTACTCTCCGCTCGCCTACGGAGGCGCCAAGGTGCTATTTGCAGTCCTGGCTCTCGGACTCGCGGTTGCCAAGGAGTGTTATGCAACGATCTTCAGCTATTACGTTGGGCTGTTGTTTCTCGCTATCGCGGTTTTCCAGACAACAGCGGTGACACCGAGCTACGGCTTTGTCTATATTGCAGGTAATAGTCTTCTCAGCCTGGCGGTCGGGATGGCGTGGCTAGTTCAGGGTCGCTCGTCGGAACGCCTTGATCGCAGAACGCTCGTAGGGCCCCATGCCCCATGGTTGGCAGGACTTGCGCTTCTAGCCTTTTGGTTTCCCGTTGATGCGACTGGGCATTACCCCTCTTTCACCATGGTGAAGTTGCTGCTAGGCGAGTCCGTTGTCACTCTCTGCATGCTGTTACCGGTTGCATCAGTCATAGTTCTTCTGCTGAGTGATCGGGCCAATCGAGCCACACTGAGCGTCACTGGGTTTGTCGGGCTCCTGTTTGGCCTGCTTAACCTCGTCACATGGTTTGTCATCAACCGAGGGATGTGGTGGATGGGGATTCTACACATGCCTCTGCTAGTAATCTCGGTCTTCCTGCTGCGCTCCACTCGACAAAACAATGCTTTCATCGTTAGATGACGCAGACGGGGTCCTGACTTATCTACATAGCTGTCCAGAGAGGCTACTCTCTGACCGCCATATCACGATATCTTACAGCGATCCGTGTCCAGCGCTGCTTGGCTCTACAGGAGGTTGAGGACGATCTGCGCGATGGTGGCGCCTGGGGTCAGAGAAAACGGTCATTTGGAGCAACTGAGCAAATGCGGGTCTGACCCAGTATACTCCCGCTTGTCAATCAACGGTTATGCGCTACAATACAAGCAAGAAGGTTGTACGCTTGTTGAAGAGCAGGGGATAACAATGATGTCAACTGGCACCAAGAACACTCCGAACTATTTGCTCATCCACTCCATGGATGATCTCTCAACTCATATCCGCGCTATTTCTGAGGCCAGGGTAATCGCCGTGGACACGGAAACCACAGGGCTTGACCCGCACTCGGACAGGCTGCGGCTGATCCAGCTTGCCACGGATAACGGGCTCATGATGATCATAGACTGCTTTTCGTTTCTTCCGGATGGCCTGCCATACCTTGCCGAGCTGCTGTCATCGGGCGTTGTCAAGGTGCTGCAAAACGCCAAATTCGACCTGCAGTTCTTACTGGCACAGGGGATCGCCGTGCAACTGCCTCTGTTCGATACCATGCTGGCCGCGCAACTGCTCCAAACGTCTGGCGGTCCCGCCCGGGTGAATCTCGCTGCGCTGGCAGCGCACTACCTAGGTATCGACTTGCCCAAGGATGAGCAGAAGAGCGATTGGAGCGGTGAATTGCGGCGGGAGCAACTGGAATACGCCGCTCGCGACGCCGAAATCCTCCTGAAATTACGGGATGCGATGCTGCCCGAGCTGGGAGACAAACACCTGAACGAGGTGGCGCGGCAGGAGTTTGCCTGCGTGCGCGCCGTGGCGCAGATGGAATACAGGGGTATTCATCTGGACCAGGAAAGATGGGGCGCTCTGCGTACGAAAACGGAAGCGGCTCGTGACGTGGCCCTGGAGACGCTGTACGGATATACCGGGCAACCTATGGTGCAAACAAGCCTGTTCGGCGACGATGTACCCTTAGGGCATAACTTTGATAGCAACAAGCAGGTGCTAGTCCTGCTGCGTGGGCATGGCATCGATGTGGAAGATACCGCCCATCACTCTCTGGTTCCGCACCTGAATCACCCATTGGTGGCGGCGCTGTCGGAGTATCGTCGCACCAACAAGGCGCTCTCGGCTTTTCTTCTGTCGATGCCCGGGATGATACGCCCTAGGACGGGAAGGCTGCACCCGCGCTACGGCCAGAATGGCGCGTGGAGCGGGCGCATGAGCTGCGGCGGTCCAAACATACAGCAGATCCCGCGGGACGCCGCCTTTCGGGGATGCTTTACCGTGCCGCAAGGCCGCAAGTTGGTCATCGCCGATTACTCTCAGATCGAGCTGCGCGTGGCAGCAGAGATTGCTCAGGATGAGCGCATGATCGCTGCCTATCGGGCGAACGAAGACCTGCACCGCCTTACCGCGTCGCTGATTTCCGGCAAGCCTCTGGTGGAGATCACCAAACAGGACCGTCAGGCGGCCAAGGCAGTGAACTTCGGCTTGATCTATGCGATGGGAGCCAAGGGCCTTCAAGCCTATGCTCGTGATACCTATGGGCAGGACATGACCCTGGAGGAGGCCACTCGGTTTCGCGATCGGTTCTTTGCAGCCTATGAGGGCATTGCTTCATGGCACCGTCGCCTGCGCCAGCATCCGCCGACGGAAAGCCGGACCTTAGCTGGGCGCAAGCACTCCTACCGCGAGGCTGCAGGGCTGTCAGGGCTGACCAATACCCCGGTGCAGGGAAGCGCTGCCGATATCGTCAAGCAGGCGCTCGGCCTGCTGGTGGATGCCCTCGCGCCCACCACGGCGTACATAGTGGCCATGGTGCACGACGAAATCCTGATCGAGGCGGACGAGTGCGAAGCAGGCAGCGTGGCGGAACTGCTCAAGAAAACGATGGAGTCGGCCGGTGCGCACTACCTCAAACGCGTTCCCGTTGTGGCAGAGGTCCAAGTGGCAGACAGCTGGGCGGAGAAGTAGGCCCTTCATCTTCTGCCTTATCTCAGGATGGTTGGGGTCTGCACCCTCGGCTGGTCGGCTGGCAGATGTCCCGTGATGAGCTGCCGCCAGTGCAAAAGGTGGTATACTTGGGCTGGGATTAGTTTAGGGAGGCGAGATAGTGCCCAAGAGTCGCGGCAGCCTGTATGCTGCATTTGGATCGAATGACACTCGCCTTGATGGGCGTTACTTCGTTGGGGTATCCTCCACCCGAATATACTGCCGCCCGATATGCAAGGCTAGGCGACCCAAAGCAGAGAACTGCACGTTTTTCGCCACAGCAGCCGAAGCGGAACAAGCAGGGTATCGCCCATGCCTTTTGTGCAGGCCTGAACTTGCCCCTGGCCCTTCGGCAACCGATCCCCAGTCAGATCTGGCCTATCGGGCAGCGCGTCTGCTAGAAGAGCGCTGTTCTGGCGGGCAAAGCTGCGATGAGATCGCCAACCAGCTTGGATGCACCGATCAACATCTACACCAAGTGTTTACAGCGGAATACCATATTGCACCGCTTCAGTATCAACAAACATGCCGACTGCTACTTGCCAAGAGCTTGCTGACTGATACAGATCTTCCGCTGCCTGAGGTCGCCGTGGCAGCCGGTTTTCAGAGCGCGGACCACCTTACTCACCTTTTCCAGAGTCAGTACCGCCTCTCTCCAACTGCCCTGCGGAAAAAGTCGTCCAAGCACGACCCGCATGGCGGTGATGGTGTGACGTTGACGCTGTGCTATCGTCCGCCCTATCAGTGGGAAGCCATGCTAGACTTCCTTGCCGGGCGGGCTATCACCGGAGTTGAGATGGTACAAGACGACGAGTACCTACGCACGGTGCTGTTGGCAAATGAAGCAGGAGAGAATCTCTGTGGCTGGGTGCGAGTAAGGCATAGACCCGAAAAGGATGCATTGACTGTCACGGTAAGCAAGACTTTGCTGCCCGTGTTGCCCAAGGTCCTGGCGCGAATTCGCCACTTGTTCGATCTGTATTGTGATCCCCGTGCCGTGTACGAGGTGCTGCAGGCAATGGATGGCATCCGCCCTGGTCTTTGTATCTTGGGGACCCGCGTACCGGGATGTTTTGATGCGTTTGAAATGGCTGTGCGAGCCGTGCTGGGACAACAGATTACCGTTAAGGCGGCCAGTACACTGGCCGCAAGAATGGTCGAGACATATGGCACCCCTGTTCAGACTGGGATCCAAGGACTGACCCATGTTTTCCCGTCCCCTGATACCATCTTGGCGCTGGATGGAGCGATCGAGAATCACCTCGGCCCACTGGGCGTGATTGCATCGCGGTCGAAGACGATCTACGCACTGGCACAGGCATTTGTCCAGAAGGATATCGACTTTGGCCTTTGCGCTCAGCCAGCAGAAGAGATGAGAAAGTTGATGGCCATTCGCGGTATCGGTAGCTGGACAGCCCAATACATCGCCATGCGTGCCATGGCATGGCCGGATGCCTTCCTCGAAACAGACGCAGGCGTCAAGAAAGCGCTCCAGCCCCACACCCCCAAAGAAATGCTGGCGATGGCCGAAGCATGGCGGCCTTGGCGTAGCTATGCAACCGTCAACCTTTGGAACACGCTGTAAGGAGAGCTGCTATGTATTATTCAAGCACCTATTGGTCGCCTGTGGGCGCTTACACGCTGGCGAGCGACGGCGACAATCTCTTGGCCTTGTGGAAAGACGGACAGAAGTATTTTGGAGGGAGCGTGCCCGGGGAACTGGTTGAGAAGAATGATATGGCGGTATTTGCTGTGGTCAAGGACTGGTTGGACAGCTACTTTGCGGGCGACAGGCCCGCTGTTTCTCAGTTGCCGCTGGCCCCCATCGGTAGTGCCTTCCGACGAGAGGTGTGGCGTATTTTGTGTGAGATACCGTACGGCGAAACAATCACCTATGGCGATGTCGCGAAAAAGGTGGCGGCGAAGATGGACCGGGAGAGGATGTCGAGCCAGGCGGTGGGCGGAGCTGTTGGACATAACCCCATCTCCATCATCATCCCCTGCCACCGGGTCGTGGGGGCAGACGGTAGTCTGACCGGCTATGCGGGAGGCATTCCCACGAAGATTAGATTGCTGGAACTTGAGGGTGCAGACCTATCCCGGTTCTTTGTGCCCGTCAAAGGGACAGCCCTCTAGCACGAACTCTCAGACCGTGGCAGCCGCGAACAACTACTGGAGATAGCGATCGGGGTTATCTGTCCAGTTGCGATTCCCAAAGGCGTTGACTACTCTCAGTCCCTTAGGGATGAGCAGCGACTTACGGCCTGACCCTGCCTAAAACACCCACCGTTTGAGGTGGGTGTTTCCTGTTGCTTCCCCGGCATTCAGGCGCCAGTTGTGTGTTATACTTGGATACAACAATGCATGATCTCCACCACGCCACTACAGGAGACAAACTATGAAAAAGATGGTTGTCGGTATCTTGGCCCATGTC